>NZ_JBFTMD010000013.1:0-139879 GCF_056396785.1 Bacillus sp. 05T21
AAGATGATACTTCTCAAGACAAACAGCAAAATTCTAAGCAAGATGATAATTCTCAAGACAAACAGCAAAATTCTAAGCAAGATGATAMTTCTCAAGACAAACAGCAAAATTCTAAGCAAGATGATAATTCTCAAGACAAACAGCAAAATTCTAAGCAAGATGATACTTCTCAAGACAAACAGCAAAATTCTAAGCAAGATGATAATTCTCAAAACAAGCATCAAAATTCTAAGCAAGATGATACTTCTCAAAACAAGCATCAAAACTCTAAGCAAGATGATAATTCTCAAGACAAACAGCAAAATTCTAAGCAAGATGATACTTCTCAAAACAAACAGCAAAATTCTAAGCAAGATGATACTTCTCAAAACAAACAGCAAAGCCAAAGCTCAGGAAGTAACAGCATTTATGACTTTAGCAAACCAGAAAATGACCATATTCATTCTCTACAAGATTTAATAGAGAAGCTTAAAAAGTCTAGTGATTTTATTAATTATCATACATCTGATGATGAAACGATGCCTTATTGGATTTCTTACTATCGTCCTTCACTTGATGGAGAGAAATTACAAAAATATTTAATGCCTACTCTAATGGAACGTCCTTCCGCTCCATTAGAAGAATTAAAAGAACATATTCCAATGAGTGGTATAACGATTACGAACGATTTACAAAAAATTGAGGACATGGTTTTGAAGGGACATGCGATTATTCAATTGAACCAGCAAGATCAAAAGTGCATGCTTGCAAACATTGCAATTGATAATTATCGTGCGCCAACCCCTCCTTTAAACGAATCGACTGTTATCGGTCCTCAAGAAGGTTTCGTAGAAGATATTGATACAAATATTAATTTAGTTCGAAAACGTCTTCCTGTTTTAGATTTACAAACAAAAGAAATGATTATCGGCGAATTTTCCAAAACAAAAGTTGTCATGATGTATTTAGACAACCTCGCTGAAAAAGATAATGTAGATTTTCTCGAGGAGTCATTACGTGCTCTTGAATATGATCAAATTAATGATAGTGCTTATATACAAGAACTAATGGGTGAAAAGTCGATTTTCCCTCTCTATATCAATACAGAACGTACTGATAGAGTTACAAAAGCACTTATTGATGGAAAAATTGCTATTTTTGTGGATGGTTCTCCAAGTGTTCTACTAACACCTGTATCCTATTTCGATTTTTTCATTTCACCAGAAGACTATAACGTCTCTTGGCTATACGCTACATTTTCTCGCATTTTACGCCTTATCGCTGTTCTATTTTCAATCTGTGCTACGCCTTTATATGTTGCAGTTTTAAATTATCATTATGAACTTATTCCAAGTGATTTACTTGAAACTTTGATTTTATCAAGGGCACAAGTACCTTTCCCACCTTTAATTGAAGCACTCTTTTTAGAACTCGCAATCGATTTATTGAGAGAGGCTGGCGCGAGGTTACCGATGAAAGTCGGTCAAACGCTCGGTATTGTAGGCGGTATCGTAATCGGACAAGCATCTGTACAAGCTGGTTTAACAAGTAACATTTTATTAATTATCGTTGCCTTATCAGCACTTGCTTCCTTTATTACACCTATTTATAAAATGGGTAATGCTGTTCGTTTACTACGCTTCCCGTTTCTCATATTTGCAGAAATAGGAGGACTCTTCGGTATTTCTCTTGGATTTATGTTTTTATTTACTCATCTATTTAGACTTACTTCTTTACGTAAGCCATACGCTTTGTTTTACCCGACAAGACAACAATCTGTTAAAGATTCTTGGATTCGTTTTCCCTTAACAATGATTGATACAAGGGATGTACAAGCAAGACCACAACATGTAAAAAAAGCATCAAAAGGGATTTCAACAAAACATAGATCGGATTTTGATGATTAAGGAATGAGGTACATTGATGAGTAAAGTTCAAGAAAAATATCAAATATCTCCTGTCTTTGTTTTCTTCTTAATTCACGGTGCACAGTTTGGAGCTGGCGTTCTCGGATTCGCTCGAATTATTGCGAAAGCTGCTGGATACGACGGCTGGATAGGGGTTCTACTCACAGGAATATGTATCCATATCCTTATATGGATGATGTATTTTTTATTAAAAGAAACAAACGGGAATTTAATTGACTTACATCGGCAAACATTTGGAAAGTGGCTAGGGAATGGCTTTAATATCATCTTTACAGCCTATTTTTTAATCGTCAGTATTTCCGTCATTCGAACATATGTTGAAATTATTCAAGTGTGGATGTTCCCTACCGCTTCCACCTTTATGTTAACACTCTTTTTATGCTTAGTTAGTTATTACATTATTTCTTCTGGCTTCCGTGTCATTACTGGTATTTGCGTCATCTCTGTTGGTGGTACACTAGGATATTTAATTCTTAGCCTATTCGTTTTGAAATACTCACATTGGACGAATTTACTACCTATTTTCACACATTCTTTTTCAGATATTTTAAAATCCGCCCATGTGTCAATCTACAGTATGACAGGATTTGAAATTTATCTCATGATTTATCCGTTTGTAAAAAATCCGAAGCAGTCTCATAAATACGCTCAATACGGGGCACTATTTTCAAACCTTCTATATTTATTTAGCACCCTTTTAGCCTTTGCATTTTTTAGCGAGAAACAATTGTTAAAAACGATATGGTCGCAACTTTCTATGACCCAAGTCATTCAATTACCCTTCATAGAAAGACTAGAATATATTGCAATCTCAGGCTATGCACTTGTTATTATTACAAGCTTTATCCTTCCCTTATGGGCGTCAATGAGAGCAACGCATGAAATATTCCGTGTAAAACAAAGAGGTGTTTTAATCGCTTTTATCATTATCACTCTCATTGTTTCACAACTTTTAACAAACAGACACGGTATTAATAATTTTATTAGTAATGCATCAAAAATTAGTTTTTGGCTCATTTATGTATACATCCCAATCCTATTTATTATTGTGTGGGTGAAAAGAAAATGGAAAAAATCAAAAGCAAATTAATACTTATTTCTTGTATAGCACTTTTTAGTTTAACTGGATGTTTACAAAAAAATATTATCGATGATGTACAACTTATTCAAGGAACCGTTTTTGATACAGCAAAGAATAATAAAGTAAAAGTAACATTCGTTTGTCCCATTCAGAAAAAAGGAAATAAAGTTCAAGTTTTTGAAGGCAGCGCAAATGCGGTAAAACAAGTAAAAGCAGACACATCTTTAGAATCTTCTCAACCATTTGCTAGCGGACAAATGCGTGTTGCTCTATATACTATACGACTTGCAAAAAAAGGAATGTCTACTTCATTCGATACATTACTTCGAGATGTGAATATAGGGAACGCTTTATATGTTGCTTTACTTGAAGGTAATGGTACTGAACTTTTAAAAGGGAAATATACGACTTCATACAACGTTGCAATTTATATGAAAAAATTGTTAGAGCATAACATGGAAACTGGTCCTTTACCAACAGATAATCTGCATGTAGGAGCATTCCGTTATTATCAAGAAGGGCAAGACTACTATATTCCAATTTTAAAGAAACATGGTGATAAAATAAAAATCACCGGAATTGGTCTTTTTAAAAAGGATAAATATATCGATAAAATTGCGGAAAAAGATATGTTCATATTTAAAGGACTATTAGAGAAACATAAATTAGATTCACATGAATTTAAAACAGATTCTGCGTACGTAATGATTAATAATATTCGTTCTGTTCCAACTTACGATATAAAGATTAAAAACGGAAAGCCTTCTTTTTTCATTCACGTTCATCTTGATGCACGTATTCAAGAACTATCGAAGCAAATTAACTTAGAAAATAACAAGAACACAAAAAACATTGAAAAAAATGTACAAAAACAATTAGATACACAAGCTGCTAAATTAATTAAGCAGTTTAAATCTTTAGGCGTTGATCCCCTCGGACTAGGAGCAAAATATAAACAACATTATCGCCCATTCAAATTAGAAGAGTGGAAAAAAATGTACAAAGATGTCCCTGTTAACGTAAAATACACCGTAAATATTACAAATTCTGGTGTGATTGAATAAGTTAACGATTGAACTCCCCTCTCTGGCATGGTACAACGGAGAGGGGAGTTTTTATTTTTAAATAGAGAAAAGGGATATTTACGGGGGAGCTTATGTCTAAAAAATTAGTAAAACCTATTTTAAATGGTATTTTATTTCTCGGCGTCTTTTTATTTGCTCATACATACTTAAAAAATGTTTCTTTCACACGTTATTTACTTGTAGTTATACCAATGCTACTCATCGGAATATTTGGCATCGATCTTATTTTATCCGTTTTAATTAAGAAAGAAGAATAACGAGCGAACATCTTATTTCTCATAAGATGTTCTTTTTATTTAATAACTACCTTATGTTACAATAAAGTGAAACTTTAATCAGTGGGGATTTTGTCCATTACCCACTGATTATTAGCCTTCACCAATCGGGCTTTTACGGGCAGTTATCTCCCACCTCACTTCCTCGCATTTGCGACTTTTGAGGTGGGAGTCTTACTGCCCGTTAATGCGGGATAAAATTCGGCATAACGTAAGAAAGGATGAAACAACATGACAAACGAAAAAGGTTTAGATAAAGGATACGAACTTGTTGCAAAAATGCATGAAGAATTCGGACATCCTGTGACAAATACTCCAACAAAACTAACAGAAGAGCGTGTAAAAATTCGTGCTAGCTTTATGCAAGAAGAGCTAGAAGAATTTCTAGAAGCAACGACTGTTGAAGATCAATATGATGCACTGATTGACCTTATTTACTTTGCATTCGGAACGTTTGCAGAAATGGGCGTACGTCCAGATAAAGGATTCGAAATTGTAAACAATGCTAACATGGCAAAACTATTCCCTGATGGAAAGCCTCGATTCCGCGAGGGCGACGGCAAAATTATGAAACCAGAAGGATGGCAAGCACCGGAACCACAACTTCGTGCGGAAATCGAACGCCAACGTCAAGAGGCAGAAAAAAACTGCTAGGATCTCCTAGCAGTTTTTTATTATGTCTTTTTTCCTTTGGCCTATTAATGACCCACGTGTCCCGCGTGTCCTGCTGCTCCTGCAGTACCAGCTGCTGCTCCTGCTGCCGTCCCTGCTCCAATTCCACCTGCCCAAGGCTGTTGTTGCTGCTGATACTGTTGGTATTGTTGTTGACCCTGATGCTGTTGTTGACCTTGATGATGCTGTTGACCTTGATGATGCTGTTGGCCTTGATGATGCTGTTGGCCTTGGTGATGGTGTTGGCCTTGATGATGGTGTTGACCTTGGTGATGCTGTTGACCTTGGTGATGATGTTGGCCTTGGTGATGGTGTTGGCCTTGGTGATGATGTTGACCTTGATGAGTTTGATAAAGGACAGCCTGCGGGTGAATTTGATGATGACCTTGGTGATGTACTTGTTGCTGATGGTGGCCGTGATGTTGATGATGACCATGATGACCGTGGTGTTGATGCTGGCCTTGGTGACCATGATGACCATGGTGTTGATGCTGGCCTTGGTGACCATGATGATGAGTTTGATAAAGGACAGCCTGCGGATGAATTTGATGATGACCATGATGATGTACTTGTTGTTGATGATGGCCATGATGCTGATGATGGCCGTGATGCTCATGATGTACATGCTGACCGTGATGGCCGTGATGCTCATGATGTACATGCTGACCGTGATGACCGTGATGCTCATGATGACCGTGAACACCTTGAGGGAAGCCGCCGATTCCACCAGCTACAACACCAACGCCAGGTACAGGAAATCCTGTTTGTACGCCTCCAACGAAAGATGGGAATGTAGTTGGCATACCTACAGGCACTCCTCCTTGTGTACCTCCTACTAGTGCCGGAAATCCGGTTTGCGCTCCAGCTACTGACGTTGGAAATCCTGTTTGTACACCCGCCACTGACGTCGGAAATCCTGTTTGTACACCCGCCACTGACGTCGGAAATCCTCCAGCTGCTCCTCCCATCCAACTTGGAATTCCGCCATATCCGTGTTGACCATCTCCTCCCATGAACATCATTTGTCCATAACTATCCGATCCACCTCCGAAGAAGCCATGTGGTGCATTATTGTCCATCCCTTTCATTCCTTTCACCTCTTCTGTTCAATTTAACCTACCTTTTTTATCATATTTTCTATAGAAGAATAGGTGTTTGTCTATATGGGAATTCCGCGCCTTTTTCTTCGTTCTTCATTCATGATAAACTAAATTAACTGATTATTTTTTCAAAGGAGGCGTTTTCGTTGGAGAACGTAGCAAAAGCTTCCATCGACGATTTAGATTCAATCTTACATATAGATGTTGATGTAATCGGAGACGATAGTAGACGAGATTATATTAAACACGCTATTGATGAAGGAACCTGCATCATTGCAAAAGAGGACAATTCCATTTCTGGTTTTCTAACATACGATACAAATTTCTTTGGTTATACTTTCCTCTCATTAATCATTGTTTCGCCAACGAAAAGAAGACAAGGTCATGCAAGCTCATTAATCTCATATATGTTAAGACATTCTCCTACTCAAAAAATATTTTCTTCAGCGAATAAATCGAATACAAATATGCAAAAAGTCTTTAAAGCAAATGGATTTATGCGTAGTGGAATGATCGAAAACTTAGATGAAGGTGATCCTGAGCTTATTTTTCACGCAAAAAAGCTCAGAGCATAAACGCTCTGAGCTTTTATTAATAATTAATTAGTTTGCAACAACGTTAACAAGTTTTCCAGGAACAACAATTACTTTACGAACTGTTTTCCCTTCAATTTGTTCTTTGATTGCCTCAAGTGCAAGTTGTTCCATTTCTTCTTTTGATGCGTCTTTACTCATTGTTAGTTTTGTGCGAACTTTGCCCATAATTTGAACAACGATTTCAACTTCATCTTCTACAAGTTTAGACTCATCAAATGTTGGCCAGCTTGCATATGTGATTGTTTCACTGTATCCAAGTTTGCTCCATAGTTCTTCCCCGATGTGAGGTGCAACTGGTGCAATCATTTTTACGAAACCTTCTACATATTCTTTCGGAAGTGTTTCAGCTTTGTATGCATCGTTGATGAATACCATCATTTGAGAAATCGCTGTGTTGAAGCGAAGCTCTGCATAGTCTTCTGTTACTTTCTTCACTGTTTGGTGGTAAGCTTTTTCAAGATCTTTGTTTGGTGCATCAGTAATTTTCTCACTTAATTCACCGTTCTCTTGAATGAATAGGCGCCATACGCGGTCTAGGAAGCGACGAGCTCCGTCAAGACCATTTTCAGACCAAGCAATTGAAGCATCTAATGGTCCCATGAACATTTCGTATAGACGAAGTGTATCTGCACCATGGCTTGCTACGATATCATCCGGGTTTACAACGTTACCTTTTGATTTACTCATTTTCTCGTTGTTTTCACCTAAGATCATACCTTGGTTGAATAATTGTTGGAACGGTTCTTTCGTTGGAACTACACCGATATCATATAATACTTTATGCCAGAAACGAGCATATAGTAAGTGAAGTACAGCGTGCTCTGCTCCACCGATATAAATATCAACTGGAAGCCATTGTTTTACTTTTTCAGGGTCTACAAGTGCTTCGCTGTTGTTTGGATCGATGTAGCGTAGGTAGTACCAGCAGCTACCAGCCCATTGCGGCATTGTATTTGTTTCACGACGACCTTTTTTACCAGTTTCAGGATCAACAACATTTACCCACTCTTCAATGTTTGCAAGTGGTGATTCACCTGTACCTGAAGGACGAATATTCTCTGTTTTCGGAAGAACTAATGGTAATTCTTCTTCTTTCACAGCTGTCATTGTACCATCTTCCCAATGGATTACTGGAATTGGCTCACCCCAGTAACGTTGGCGACTAAATAACCAGTCACGTAGACGGTACGTTACTTTTTGATTTCCTGCGCTTGTTACTTCAAGCCACTCAATCATTTTTACAATTGCTTCTTCTTTATTTAAACCATCAAGGAATGCTGAGTTTACGTGCGCACCATCACCTGTATATGCTTCTTTCGAAATGTCTCCGCCTTTTACAACTTCCTTCATTGGAAGATTGAACGTTGATGCGAATTCATAGTCACGCTCATCGTGAGCTGGAACTGCCATTACAGCACCTGTTCCGTAAGTTGCAAGAACATAATCAGCGATCCAGATTGGTAATTTCTCACCGTTTACTGGGTTAACTGCGTAAGCACCAGTGAATACACCAGTTTTTTCTTTCGCAAGTTCTGTACGCTCTAAATCGCTCTTCATTTTAACAGAGTTAATGTAAGCTTCTACAGCTTCTTTTTGATCTGCTGTTGTAATTTCTGCAACAAGCGCATGTTCCGGAGCAAGTACACAGTATGTTGCACCAAATAGTGTATCAGGACGCGTTGTGAAAACTGTGAACTTCTCATCTGTACCGTCGATGTTGAAGTGTACTTCTGCACCTTCAGAACGACCGATCCAGTTACGTTGCATGTCTTTTAAGCTTTCTGGCCAATTAAGCTCATCTAGATCTTCTAATAGACGATCTCCGTAAGCTGTAATTTTTAACATCCACTGTCTCATCGGACGACGCTCAACTGGATGTCCACCGCGCTCACTCTTACCGTCAATGATTTCTTCGTTTGCAAGTACTGTACCAAGTGCTGGGCACCAGTTTACAGGTACTTCATCAACGTAAGCTAAACCTTTTTCAAATAGTTTTAGGAAGATCCATTGTGTCCACTTGTAGTAGGTTGGATCTGTTGTATTTACTTCACGATCCCAATCGTAAGAGAAGCCTAATGCTTTAATTTGATTACGGAACGTATTAATATTAAGCTCTGTAAATTCAGCCGGGCTGTTCCCAGTATCAAGTGCATATTGCTCTGCTGGAAGACCGAATGCATCCCATCCCATTGGATGAAGAACGTTATATCCTTGCATACGCTTCATACGAGATAAAATATCTGTCGCTGTATAACCTTCTGGATGACCTACGTGTAAGCCTGCACCTGATGGATATGGGAACATATCTAGTGCATAAAATTTTGGTTTTTCTGTTTCATCTGGCGTACGGAATGTTTTATTCTCTTCCCAATGCCCTTGCCACTTCTTCTCAATTTCTTGATGATTAAAGCTCATGAGATACCCTCCTTGAAATTCTATTTATTTTCACCGCCCAAAATACAAAAAACCTCTCATCCCTAGAAAGGGACGAGAGGTTATAGATTCCCGCGGTACCACCCTAAATTAATGTAATAAATACATTCGCTTAGATCCGTAACGTGGATTAACGGCAATTGCTACTAATGATTTCACAACTGCAACTCAAAGGCGAGTTCATAACGAAACGTGGATTGACTTGCACCGACCGTCAACTCTCTAAACCAGCTTCTATTACTACTACTCCTTCTCACTGTTATTACAAATATGAGTTAATGTGAACTACCCACCACTTAGTATCTCTTAAGAGCTTACTTGAAGCGAGGGCTTGTTACTCTTGCTAACTAACGAATTCGTCTTAGGACAGCCGAGCTAACTCCCTTGTTCCAAAGGATATTTTATTACTATTTATTTAAATATATTCTAAAACATGTTGCATGTTCCGTCAAACTAAACTGCAATTTTTTCTTCAACTGTTTCTTCTACTTTTACTCGTCTATCATAAATACTCGTTGCTATAAGCGCTACTACAAGCATTACCATGATCGCAATAAACAATACTTCCATATTGTATAAGTCAACAATCGCTCCGCCAACGACCGGCCCGAACATTTTCCCTACAGTCGCTGCGCTATTTACAACACCTTGATAAAATCCTAGCTTATCTTTCGGTGCAAGTATATTTGCGATGGTCGGAACTGCCGGCCATACGAATAATTCACCAATTGTTAATGTCACCATCGCAACGAGAAACATCGTAAATTGCTGCGATTGGCTTAAAACAATAAACGACGCCGCAAAAATGATAATTCCAATCATAATTTGTTGTTTTAAAGAACGCTTCATCCAGCGAATTAGCATACTAACAAGCGGCTGTGCACAAACAATCATCGCCCCGTTTATCGTCCATAATAAACTGTAGTGACGAAGGCTAATATTTAACTCTTGCATATACGTCGCAATTGCCCCTTGCCACTGTACGTATGTAACCCAGCATAAAGCATATGCTACACATACGATTAGAAGCGCTTTGAAGCCAGGTGTAAGTGACCAACCTTTTTTCGTTTCGGCTTCTTTTTGTACCTCTTGCTCTTTTTTTGCTTCCATACCACGAAATCCAATAAACGCAATTAAGAAGAAAATAAAATATAAAATAAAGTTCGCTAAGAAAATATAATCAAAACGATAAGACGCAACTAATCCACCGCACGCTGTTCCAATCGCAATCCCAACGTTTTGTCCAACATACATTGCATTGAACGCTCGTCTCCCGCCTTCTGGCCAAACCGTACCGACCATCGCATACATCGATGGAAACACCATTCCAGAACCGAATCCGATTAATGCTAGCCACACAACATATAATGGCCAACCATGGAAAAATACAAGACCTAAAATCGATACAAGTGTAATGACAATCCCTACTAAAATTGATTTATAACCGCCCCATTTATCAAATAAAACACCGCCGAGCAAGTTTCCGATTACACCAGTAAGCGAGTTGATCATTAATACCATTCCGGCTACTGATAAAGATTTCCCTAAACTATCATGTAAGTAAATTGTATTAAAAGGCCATAAAAAAGAAGCACCCGTGACATTAATAATCATCCCAGCTACTAATAGCCATACTTTCCTTGGCATAGTCTCCCCTCCTATTCTCTTTTTTTCGTTCATATATATAACAGTAAAATTGTAGTCGTTTTTAAATAGGAAGGCAACTGATTAATAGTTGATGAAATTCAGATAATAGTACAAAGACGATTAGAATGTATTCTAATCGTCTTTGTAAAATATTAATCTATAAATAATGGAATCGTTCCCTCGCGGAAGGTTATCCAACTTCCTTTTTACGTTTTGCACTTTCTTTAGCACTCCATTTAAATATTTTGTCTAGTAGAGAGTATATTCTCCCAGACTCCTTCGTTAATAATGGCCCTAACGACGCCAATATTAAAACATATAAAGCTGAGAATGGTTTAATCGTTGCCATTAAGCCACCCGCTATTCCGAGATTCGCGACAATAATGGAGAATTCCCCACGTGATATAAGTGTTAAACCGATATTCGCAGAAGTCTTATGCGATAACCCGGCTTTACGCCCTGCAATCATTCCAGCTGTAAAATTACCGATGAGAGTAATGAAAACTGCTCCTAATGCCAACCATACTGCTCCTCCAAGCGAAAACGGATCTATACTTAAACCGAAGCTGAAGAAAAATATAGCTCCAAAGAAATCACGAAACGGGACGACGAGATGCTCGATCCGGTCACTATGCTCTGTTTCTGAAAAGACGAGTCCTAACAATAAAGCCCCAATCGCTTCCGCAACATGAATTGTTTCTGAAAATCCTGCTACAAAGAATAAAATAGCGAATATTACGATAATAAAAATTTCGTTTGACGAAATATCTAATACTTTATTTAGGAACGGCGTAGCTTTTCTAGCGATTACAAAGAATAGTAGCATATACCCTACCGCGATTAACACCGATGTAAGAGCACCTACAAATGATGTTGCACCACCGAGTACTAACCCTGAAACGACTGATAAATATACAGCTAAAAAGATATCATCAAACATAATGATTCCTAAAATTAGCTCTGTCTCTTTATTACCAGATCTTCTTAAATCAACGATTACTTTCGCTACAATTGCACTCGATGAGATTGTAATAATTCCAGCAATAATTAATGTTTCTAGTAAGGGGAAGCCCATTATATATCCATAAAGTAAACCTAATATGAAATTAAGCGATATATGAACACTACCCCCAAAAGCAATCGACTTTCCTGATTTAATTAATTTTTTTATTGAGAATTCTAAACCTAAGTAGAATAAGAGGAATATGACGCCAACACGGCCGAGGAAGGAAATAACTTCTCCGCTTTCAATAAACCTTAAATCGATAAGTCCTAAATCTGGGGCATGAGGCCCCACTAGCATACCGAGTATAATGAGAAACGGAATAATCGAAAACTTTAGCTTTGCAGCGAGGATAGCTGCAAAAGCTACTAACACTAACGCAGTTCCAACTTCCAAAATTAAAGTATCCATCGATTAGGAATCACCTCCTGCCGAAAGTAATTCCTTAATGATTCTTTTCACTTCATGTCTTTCGCCCGATAATACGAGCATATCGCCAGCTTCAATGATAGAATCTGGGCCTGGATTAAAGAACTTCTTCATATTCTTTTTCAAAATAGCAATGATTGTTACGTTATATGTTTTTCTAACGTGTAAGCTCCCAATTGTTTTTTGTACCACTGGTGCGTTATTTTCTACTTTAAACCATTCAATTGATAATCCTTCAAAAGCCATCTCAATCGTGTCTAAAGCTTGTGGCCTATATACCATCCCGCCTAATATAGCCGCAATTTGTCTTGCTTCAGAATCACGAAGAGAAATGCTTGAAATACTCTCATCATGATCCGCATCAAAATGGTACATTTCCCTTCTTCCATCATCATGAATAACAATAACCATTTTTTCATTACCCTTTGTTATCACTTCAAATTTACATCCAATGCCCGGTAGTTCACTCTCTCTAATATTCATATTCCCGCCTCCTAATTTTTTAGTTACGGCTCTTTCCTTTTACAAATCTACATCAATCTCTGTTTTAAACTTCTCATCTTTTGAGATTCCTAAATACTTGAGCGTTTCTGATGGAGTTGCGTGATGAAAATGCTTTTGCAATAGCGCAATCGCTATTCCTCTTTTGTACGCATGAAATCCAAATGTTTTTCGCATTGAATTCGTTCCAATCTTTCCAACAATCCCAACCGCTTCAGCTGCGCTATGGATAACACGATACGCTTGTTGGCGCGAGATTGAATTTGTCGTTTTATTAGATTGAAATACGTAGTTTTCTCTTTGAGCATCAATAGATTGTACGTACGCTAAAAGGGCTTCTTTTACTTTTGTATTTAAATAAATATCTTGTTTAAATTTTTCATCTTTCACAGGAAGAGAATAAAACTCTTTAACAGTCTTATCTTCATTTAATACCTCTTCAAATTTCATACTAAGTAGCTCAGTGATCTTTAATCCAGTGTTAATTCCAATAACAAATAAAAGATAATCTCGCTGCGAGTGCTCTTTTAAATACTTTTTCATAGCCTCAATTTGGCTTATATCTTTTAATGCCTCTACAACTTCCATACATGTATCTCCTCATCTTATGAACGGTAATTTTCTCATTATCCTGTCCATTTTACCTTATCATGCTATAAGATTTCCATGTATTATCCATTATTTTCACAATATACTCTTACGACAATTTTTCATTTGGAAATTTATGATTGTACAAATACGGTGTGGGTAGAAAAAATAGGGGGAGTGCAAGTTCAGCTTCTTTCTACAGATCGGATTCCTCCTTTCATTTTTCGGTTGCTGATACTTTCATATTATGTTACTTATTTACATTATATTATATATTTCAGTAACATTAAAGTGTTTTTTCTGAAAATATAAAAAACCGAGCAGTTTCGCTCGGTTTTTCATTAATCTTCTTTCGGAAGAACAATTCCTTTATACAATTGAACTGTAATGAAGTAATAAATCGCATAAATAACTACGAAAATTACGATTGGTACCCAAATACGGAAGTAAGGATCCATTAAAATAAATCCGAAAATATTCATACCAACTAATACGTGAGCAATACCCACAATTGCCGGGAATAAGAATACTAAGAATAACTCTTTATAAATTGATTTCGTTAATAATTCACGGCGCACACCGATTTTACGAAGCATTTGATAACGCGTAATATCTTTTGATGCACCAGAAAGAATTTTAAACATTAAACAACTTGCCATCATTGCTAAGAACGCAATTCCAAGGAAGAATCCCATAAATACTGTTCCACTCGCAATGCCGTAGAATCCATTGTAAGATTGATATTTACTATCTAATCTTTCAGCTTTTACATTTTTATATTTAACTAGCTGCAACTCGTCAAGTTTTTTCCATTCTTTTGTGTATGCTACAAAATCGTCTGTTTTTCCAGTAACTACGATTCCTTCTTTACCATTTACAGTATCGTACATTTTCTGATCTACAATTTTAATTGCATGATCTTCATATAGATAAAATGGCTGAATTGTTCTGAAAGCCTCGTTCCATTCTTCTGGAAGTTCTTTAGCACTCGCATCTTTTTCATTCATTTCTCTAGAAACTGCACCTACTGGCAGTTCCTCTGAAACTTTCTTTGTTTTTCCTAAATCCTTCATACTTTCCATCTGTTTTGTATCTTGTACGAAAGGAGGGTTTTTCTCTAAATCTTCTTTTACATAATAAACGTATTTATTATCAACTTTGTAACGATATTCATTTTTCTCTTTAAATGTAATACCATCTAAAATTTTCTTTTCTTCAGCTGTTGGGTTATGAATAACTGAATCATATATTACTAAACCATCAACCATTTTTATAACGTTATTTTTAAACGCCATACCACCTGAAATTGCACCCGCTCCAAGAGCAACTAACATCGCTACTGTTGCAAGCACTTTCGTTAAACTATTAATACGGAAGTTTAATTGTGCAAATGTAAAAGCGTTAAGTCCTTTTTCACTACGTTTTTTATTGCTCTTTAACTTTTTAATAATAACTGGGAGAAGTGATCCAAATAGCATGTAAGTACCAGCTGTTGTTGTAATTAATGCAATAAGGATTCCCATCTCTCTTAGTTTTTCCATATAAATCATTGATGCATAGCCAATACCTAATAAAATAACCGCAAGAAATGCAACTACACCTGTCATTTTTCCTTTTACTGCAACACGTTCTGTTTGTGCATCAGCATGTACAAGTTGCAGTACTGAAATACGTGATAACTTAATACTGTTCATAATTGCTGATAATACAAATAATGCAAAGAAGAAAATGCAAGTAACAGTCATAGATGGTAGATAAAATGCCTTATAGCCTTCACCAGCAAATTCTAATTGTTTCATTAATAACTGTCCGATACCTTCTGCAAGTCCTACACCAACTGTAAGTCCAATCGCAAGAGACGCAGCACCTAATACAATCGTTTCAATAAACATAAGTAATGTAACTTTATGCTTTTTTGCACCTAACATCATGTACATACCAAACTCTTTTTGACGAAGAGATAATAAGAAAGAGTTTGCATATAAAATGTAGAAGAACGTTATAATTGCTAATAAAAATGAACCTGCTTGGAATACGAAACCAATAGACTTAATAACAGAATTGGATTCGATAAACGCTTTATTCAGCGCTAACGTTTGGAACATATAAAAAATTGAAATCGACATGACAAGACCAACAAGTAAGACAATATAATCTTTCAGCTTACTCTTTAGCCCTGACATGGAAAGTTTAAATAACATACCCTAGACCTCCCTTCTTACGCTTTTTGTGTGCCTAAGTCCGCAAGCACATCTAAAATTTCTTTATAAAATTCTTCACGCGTACCACCGCGGTGAATTTCTTTATATAGCTCACCATCTTGAATGAATAAAATACGCTGACAGTAACTTGCACTATATGGATCATGCGTAACCATCATAATAGATACGCCTTGTTCTTCATTTAAGTTTGTCATCGCATCAAGTAAACTTGCTGCATTTTTCGAATCAAGAGCTCCTGTTGGCTCGTCTCCTAAAATAATTGCCGGCTCATGCACTAGTGCACGCGCTGCTGCTGAACGTTGTTTCTGTCCACCGGATACTTCAGTTGGATACTTTTGAAGAATTTCTGTAATCCCTAACATATTCGCTACTTTCTCTACTTTCGGTCCAATATTACGTGATGAAACACCTTGAAGTGAAAGTGGAAGTGCAATGTTCTCATAAATAGATAAGTTCTCTAATAAGTTGAAGTCTTGGAAAATGAATCCTAACTTTTGCGAACGGAAATCAGAAAGCTCACCTTGCTTCATTTTCGTAATGTCCGTACCCGCAATTTCAACAACTCCACCCGTTGCTTTATCAAGCGTTGAAATTACATTTAATAATGTCGTTTTACCAGAACCAGATGGTCCCATAATACCAACAAATTCACCCTCTTGAATTGAGAATGATACACCTTTTAACGCGTGTGATTGGTTCTCACCTTTTTTACCGTACACTTTTTGAACGTTTTTCACGTCTACAACTGGTTTCGTCATATATATCCTCCTACGCTTGTTTTTCCATTACCTATTTTGCGCCTTTTGGAGGTGAACTGCTATTTATTAACATTACAATTACCTTACACTTTTGTAAGAAAAAAAACTGAGCATGTAAGCTTAGTTTTTTCATTAGTAAATGCAATTTTATCAGCGATTTTTCAAATATATCGACTTACCGACAAAAGATGACAATAAAAATAGGCTGTTTCGCATGTGGAACAGCCTATTTCCTACTCTTATTTCTTTAAAGGCGTTACCGTCCAATACGTAATAACACGCCAAATCCATTCTAATGGACCCATTTTAAAGATTTTCATCCAAATCACACTGAAAATAATTTGAATTGCATAAATTGCGATACACACATATAGCGTCTGCATGTACGTTAAGTTTCCTGCAAAATTAAATACACTGCCTGCAATTAAAATCATTGCAGTTTGTCCAATATAATTTGTTAAAGCCATACGACCATAGTATTTCAGTGGCGCTAACAAAGTTTGAACTGGTTTTAATTGAAGTAGCAAAATTAATGCTCCGACATAGAAAGCTGAAATAATTGGTCCAACTGTAACACCAATTTTTAAAAACTGACCTGCAGCATCCATTGTTCCATCCTCAGTCATAAGTATCATATTTACAAATGGATTAGCAGGAACGTGCCCATATTGATACCATAAAGCTATCACACTTAAAACAAACATAACTCCTGTAAAAATAGCGACTTGCTTTATTTTCGCTGAAAGATTTTCAAATACTTTGTATTGTCCTGCAGCAAGACCTAATAAAATTAAACCTAATGGTAATAATTCCTTAGCTGCCATAATACTAAAAACTATCGTAAGAATAAGACCGATTACTAAATTTATTTGCTTCTTCACTTTATAAAATGGTAAAGTGACTAATCCACAAATTGCGTATAACGCTAGTGCTTCCCCAGGCTGAAACATTTGATGAATCAAACCAAAGATAAATAGTGCAACTAAGCGGCGTAGAAATAGAACATATCCATTCTTCCCTTTCGCAATTGCTCTTGTAATGAAGATATAGAATCCTACTCCAAATAAGAATGAAAAGATTGAGAAGAAACGACCTTCTACAAATAAGTATAGAAACCTTTGATAACTTGCATCCACTGTACTAGGATCTGGAACTTTAATATTCAGTAGTGCAAGAATATTTACTAAAATAATCCCCAGTAATGCGAAGCCACGAATGTAATCTAACTCATCAATTCGTTTGTTTGTAATATTGTTCCCCATAATACAACTCCTTGTCCAAAATTAAATCCTCCCTTACTCTACTGGAAAAGTAAGCTTACAACTATCGACAAACCTTACAGAAATCTTCCATTATTGTCATATAGCAAAATAAAACCAGGTCATATTGCGACCTGGTTTACTCTGATTGCTTTGATCTTTGAGGTTGTCCCTTTTTACTATTACGCTGTTTCACTTGAACAACTGGATCAAGTTCATTTGAAAACTCAGCGTTATGTCCATTTTGCGTTTTTTGCTCTGGATTATTTTGATCTGAACGTTTCGCCATTACATTCACTCCTTATTAGTGCGGTGTAATAATCATTTGATGTTGCAATTGGCGAATTGCCATACGTGCTCTATTTAACTGCTCACGCTGCTCATCATTCGCATGTTGTTGCATCGTTTGTAAATCATTATATGCTTGTTCTAATTGCAACTGAGCATCTGAATACTCCATCGTATTGTAATGCTCTTGTCTCATGCCTTGGTCTAATTGTTCTTTCGCATATTCCACCGCTTGTTCTGCCTGTGTAATATACTCTTCAAGTGATTGACGCTCTGCCATAACTGTCCCTCCTTGCTTCAATTCCCCTTTAGTGTGTCCCTTCCATATGAACCTTATGAGTATGTTATAATGGATTTTGTTTCATTTTGACTCGTCTTAGGAGGGAAAATAATGAAGGTTCAAAACCCTTTTCCATATACAAATGACAATAAACGTTATCATACATGGAATTACCACTTACGAAATGAATTTGGTGAAAAAATCTTTAAAGTTTCATTAGATGCTGGCTTCGATTGCCCGAACCGTGACGGTACGGTTGCTTACGGTGGTTGCACGTTTTGTAGCGCTGCTGGATCTGGTGACTTCGCTGGTGATCGCCGCGATGATGTTATAACGCAGTATCATGAAATGAAAGAAAAAATGCGCTCAAAGTGGAAAGACGGAAAATGTATCGCTTATTTTCAGGCTTACACAAATACACATGCACCACTTGAAGTGTTAAAAGAAAAATTCGAACCGCTTCTAGCAGAAAAAGACGTTGTCGGTCTTTCTATCGCAACTCGTCCAGATTGTTTACCAGACGATGTCGTTGAATATTTAGCGGACTTAAATAAACGTACGTACCTTTGGGTTGAACTCGGACTACAAACTGTTCATGAACGCACTGCAAATCTTATTAACCGTGCTCACGATTATCCATCTTATGTGGAAGGCGTAAATAAATTACGCAAACACGGCATTAGAGTTTGCTCTCATATTATTAACGGTCTTCCCCTTGAAGATTACGACATGATGATGGAAACAACTCGTGAAGTAGCAAAGCTTGACGTACAAGGAATTAAAATTCATTTACTTCATTTATTAAAAGGTACGCCAATGGTGAAGCAATATGAAAAAGGACAACTAGAATTCTTATCTCTTGAAGATTACGTAAGTCTCGTTGTCGACCAGCTTGAAATTATTCCAGAAGACGTAATTGTGCACCGCATCACAGGTGACGGTCCACCTGATTTAATGATTGGTCCAATGTGGAGCTTAAATAAATGGGAAGTATTAAATTCCATCGATGCAGAATTTGTACGCCGCGGAAGCTGGCAAGGAAAATATGCAAATGAGGAGAAACAAAAATGAAATTAGAACGTGTATTACCGTTTGCTCGCTCGCTGCTGCAAACGGCTGTTAAAGAAGGCGATTACGCAGTAGATGCAACGCTTGGCAATGGACATGACACTTGCTTCCTAGCTGAAATCGTTGGGGATAACGGAAAAGTATTTGGATTTGATATTCAAAAAGAAGCAATCGAAAGCTCTACTATCTGCCTAAAAGAAAAAGAACTTTTCGAACGCACTGTTTTAGTTCACGACAGTCACGACACACTCTTATCCGTATTACCAGAAGATGCAAAAGGAAAAGTAACAGGCGCAATTTTCAACTTAGGTTACCTTCCAGGCGGTGACAAACATATCGTCACAAAACCGAGCTCAACAATCTACGCCATCGAACAATTACTAGAAGTAATGGCACCTGAAGGTATCATCGTCCTTGTCATTTATCACGGACATCCAGAAGGACAAGTAGAACGCGACGCTGTACTTAAATTTGCAGAAGAACTAGATCAAAAACAAGCTCACGTACTAAGATACGGCTTCATTAACCAGCAAAATAACCCGCCATTTATTGTAGCGATTGAGAAGCGATAAAATATCAATGATTCGACAAAACATAACAAAAAAAGACGTGCACTCATTGCACGTCTTTTTCTTATTCTCCTATATAATGGATGTATACACTATTTGAAGAAAGAAGGATAGAACTTTGCTAGTAGAACTAAGGGGAATTCAAAAGAAGTATGGCAGATCACTTATACTAGACAACATCGATTTATCCATTCCAGAAGGAGAAGCACTCGCTATTATTGGTGGGAACGGGACTGGAAAAAGTACTTTACTCAAAATAATTGCAGGCTTTATTCCACCTACGGCAGGGACACTTCAAAGAAAAGAACATATACAAATCGGTTATGTCCCTGAACATTTTCCTGAAGGAATTCGTTTTACATTAGAGGATTATTTATATCATCTCGGCCACATTCACGGTTTATCAACAAAATATTTAAGAAATAAAATTCCGATGCTCCTTGAATCTTTTCATCTACATCATGCAAAGCATTACGTTGTACGAAACTTTTCAAAAGGTATGAAACAAAAAACAGGCATTATGCAAGCATTACTTACGGACGTCCATTTATTAATTCTAGATGAACCTCTTTCTGGGCTCGACCCTAACTCTCAGCAAGAATTAGAGCATATTTTACTCTCATTAAAACAACAAGGCATATCTATACTCTTCACATGTCACGAAAAACAACTACTAGAAAACTTCGCCGATAGAATTGTGACATTAGCAAATCATACAATTGCGGAAGATACCTCTGTGCAAAAATCAACAGAACAGGTCTATATTGAGGCAATTGTTCACGAAACATTTTCAGCTATAGAACTACAAAAGCAATCAGGATTTATACAAGTTACACACAATTCAAATCAAAACCTCATTCAATTACAAATCGAAAAGGAATATACAAACGAAATGCTTCAGTTTTTATTACATAAAAAAGCATCTATCACACTGCTACAGCCTAATTTTTAAATCGAAAGAAGGTTTATTATGTTTGCGCTTATTCGTTACCATTTTCTCGACTACACAAAATCGTATAAGTACATTCCTACTATTGCGATGTACTGCATAAGCTTACTTTTTGTATATACATATAAACCAACTCCCATTGTACCGACATACTTAGAAACAGCACTCGCACTTTATTTATTATCTGCCTGGATTACAGTCACAATTTTTCATACTGAAGATCCTGTACAAGAACAAATCACTATTTCACATACAAATAATATTTCGGCATTATACGTTGGTAAATATATTACGGCTCTTCTTATTTGTACTGTTTTATCTTTTATATCCGTAATCTATCCAATTATTTTGCAAATGTTTAATGAAAAAATGACAGCTTCTTTATTTCTAGTCGGATTTCTCGCTCACATGTCTTTATCTATACTAGGAATTTCAATCGCAACATTATTTACTAGAAATATTATTCAAAAAGCAAGCACCGCTTGGCTTAGTCTTACATTTATATTACTTATGACGATTGCCTCAATTCGGTTAAAAAAAGAGTTACTATGGTTTTTACCACCTGTCGAAAGCTTTATAATGCTTGGACAATACAAATATAATATACTTACTCATACTCTATGGCTTACAGCTTGGGCTATCGTATATTCATTTTTATTACTTACTTTATTTCTTCTTCTCGTTCGCAGAAAACGTTTTTGATTACATATTAAAGGGGACTAAACAATGATTGGAATACTAGCAGGAATGGGTCCAAAATCAACCGGACCATTCGTCGATACAGTTGTAGCAGAGTGCCAAACAATATATGGAGCAAAGCATGATATGGACTTTCCTCATATGATGATTTATTCGTGCCCAACACCGTTTTATATGGATCGCCCTATTGATCATGCGGCGATGAAAAAAGCGATTATTGAAGGAGCGCAAAAACTTGAAAGTACTGGTGTAGATTTCATCGCAATGCCATGTAATACAGCGCATCTTTATTTCGAGGAATTACAGCGTTCTATTACCATTCCTATTTTGAATATAGTCGATGAGACGTTAAAAGCAATTCCTGAAAATACAAAAAGAGTCGCTCTTCTTGCAACAGAAGCGACTGTTCAAGCAGGTATTTACCAAGACGGAATTACAAAACGTAATATAGAGTACATTCATAATGAACAATGGCAAGAAATGATTAATCAAATTATTACTTGTATTAAAGGCGGAGAAATTGAGGAAGCTCGTAAATTATGGAGTCTGCTCGTTTTACAGTTAAAAGACGAAGTAGATACCGCTATTATCGCATGTACCGATTTGAATGTGGTGGTGAGTGAGGACTTTGTTGATTCCGCTCAATGTCTTGCGAAAGCAGTTGTTAGGATCTATGCATCAAATATAAAAAGGTCTTCATAAACATAGAACACATCCCTTTTGAAATGTGCTTTGTGTTTGATAAAAACCCCCAAAACTTTTAACTTTTTTCACAATTCTTTCAAAGTAATCACACTTAATCTCGCTATATTAAATAAGTAGTTTATTCATATAGGGAAGGTTAGGGGAACTGAAGTATGAAACAAAATCGTTCGCTTCATTATATTTTTTGGCGTTGGCATTTTTACGCCGGGCTTTTTATTACGCCGCTTCTTATTACTTTGTCACTGAGCGGAATTGGGTATTTATTTCGGGAAGAAGTTGAAGATTTCATCTATAAAGATTTATATTTTGGGAAGAGCGCCCAAACAGAATCTATTTCGATGTCTGATTCTATTTCATTAACAGAGAAAAAATATCCACATTATAGTGTGGCGAAAATTAGTGAGTTTAATGGGGATTATAATACTAGGCTTACGATTGCTAATGAATATACAGGAAAGCAAAAATTTGTGTATTTAGATAGCAATAATCAAATTGTTGGGGATCAAAATGCAGCTGAAACGTTTGCCAATATAATGCGTGAATTACATAGTTCCCTTTTAGTCGGTGGCACTGTCGTCAATTATATTGTAGAACTTGCAGCGTGCTGGACAATCTTTTTAATTGTAACCGGTTTGTATATGAGTATACGCCAATTCAAAAACACACCAGCATCCAATAAGCGAGAAAAGGCAAAACGACGTCATTCTATTATCGGTATTATATTTACAATTCCTCTCGTTCTTTTAGTTGCATCAGGTTTACCTTGGTCAGGATTTATGGGTAACCAAATTTATAAAATCGCAGCGTCGAATGAATCAATCGGATATCCGAAATTGTATATGGCACCACCTGAATCAAAGGTAAAAGAATTACCCTGGGCAACAAGAAAAGAAGCTCCTCCGGAATCAAACTCAAATGAACCAAAAGCAATTTCAGTTGATGAATTACAAAAAGGAATTGAAATAAAGAAGCCATACGTTATCTCACTACCGACTGATCCGAAAGGTGTATTCACTGTTTCGAAATCAAGCGGTTCCGGTATTACAGGTATGGATGTGGCACCAAATGAAGAAATAACAGCTTACTTTGATCAATATAGCGGAGAACTCATTTCGAAAACGGACTATCGTGATTATGGATTATTTGCACAATGGTTCACTTACGGTATCCCGCTTCACGAAGGACATTTATTCGGATGGCCAAATAAAATATTATGCTTACTAACGACGTTATCTTTATTACTTCTTATTTATTACGGAGTAAAAATGTGGTTAGCGAGAAAACCGAAAGGAAAATTAGCAGCACCTCCTAAGCAAAGAGATAAGAAAAGCACATTCATTTTCTTTATCATGATGGTTATACTAGGCGCTGTCATGCCTTTATTCGGACTATCTGTTTTAGTTATTTTCGCGATTGAACTTCTCATATATGTATTTTTAAAAATACGATCATAGTAAAAAGGGACAGTCCAAAAAATCTAATTTTGGACTGTCCCTTTTTCATTATGGAGCAAGATTGCAACAGCACATGAAATTATATCGACTTAACTACAAAATACGACAGTAGGAAAAGACCATCCCAAAATACCTTTTGAGATGGTCTCTTCATCACTGCGCCATTTTCTTTCGGTACATCTTCCCGTTCCAGTAGAAGAATCGTGAAGTGAGCCCTCCGTATTTTACAATGCGCCGTGCCATTTTGTGCATATTCTTTTGTGCTGATACTTTTTGGTCTGATAAATAAATACCAAGTAATCCTCGGCTTATGAGACGATGAAACTTCGCATGAGGCAAATCACCAATGCTCTTCTCTGCTTCTTCTACAAAATGTTTCATACGATCTAATATAGCTTGCTCGTTTTCATAATAACTACAGAAATTCAAATCTCCGCCGATACGGTCTTCTTCTTGATCGATGAAATAATCAAGTAAAATATGAAGTCCTTGTACGTATGGAAAATACCCTTGTCTAATTTTTACAATATCTTCTTCATGTAACTCATCATGAAATGCATATGCTACAAGACAGAAAATTCCAAGCGTAGAACCTGCACATGCTGAAAACTCAAACCAACTCATCGGTGGTAAATTTTCTTTATGCGCTTCAAACCATGTTTTTAAGCGTGGTTCTCTTTCTTCTAACTTCACGTGTTTATGAATTTGCAAATCACAATAATAACAAGCAAGTTCATGAAGAATTGGAGCAATTTTATCATAATGCTTCGTTTTCTTTAAAACATCCTGACATGTTTCAACAAGCTCATCTAAATAACCACCATCATCTTGATCATCACGATAACGATAATAGTTACCGCCCCCTTCAACTTCAGGGCTTAATGCCATTACCATCGACTCATGAAGAGCCGCAAAGTCTTTCGGGTCAAGTGATGTACTACGATCACATAAATTATCTAAATAGTCGCTAATCGTTTGATAAGCTACGATAAAACGAATACATTCCTCACGATGTTCATTTGCTAGTAGCGCTAAAATACCACCGCCTTCACAATGAAACGTTTTATTTTCAATACTTGCGATCGCTTGACTATGAAGCTCGTCATTCGGAATATGGTAGGCACGCTCTTTCCACATCGCTAGCTCATGGTGTACAACCGGAAACACATCACGGTATACTTTGGCCATGAGCGTTATGGGATTACTCGGTACGTTCACTTCTTCCTTCATCTCCTCTATTAAATGTACAAATAATAATTTATTTGTTTGTTTCTACTATATTATTGACACGTATTTCAGTAAATGACTGAATATAATTCAAAATTTCATCACGCTCATACTCATTTAATAACTCATGATAACAATTAGGCCACTCCTTATATGCCTTATCACTAATTTTAACATTATCAAACCATGTACGGACACGTGTTTTATCTACAAGTTTATCCTCACACGCCTGCATTAGCAAGAGCGGAACATCTGGAAAATCATCTATTTTCTCATGAGCAATCTCGATAGACTTAATCAATTCACTATACCAACGTACTGATACTTTACGCAAGAACAATGAATCATTCTCCATCGCATCCCTCACTTCATGATTACGAGTTGACATTTCTACAGTGAGATTTGTTGCAAATTGCAATTTTGGAGCAACGACATTTAATATTTTTGAAGCAGCACGAAGCGAAGCGGAGGGTGCAGCTAATACTCCTAAACAAGGTGAGCTTAGTACAATCCCATCTATGTCCTCTCTTTTCGTTTCTTGCATCATACGAATAACGACAAGTCCTCCCATACTATGACCAAATAAAAAAATAGGCAATCTATATTTCCTTGCTTCTTTCACCCATAACTTTATTTCCTTTATGTATTCATCAAATGAGTCGATATGTCCTCTATTTCTTGAAGTGGTTCCGTGTGCTGGAAGATCGCCCATAACGACGTGATAACCGATATGATTCCACATTTCTGCAACTGCTTCATAACGCCCGTGATATTCCATGGCACCATGTACGATAATAATGACGGCTTTCGCTTCCTCCGCTTCATAGTTCCACATACGAAACTCCCCCATTTCACTCTTTTTCATAATTTGATACACTAAAACTAGTCTCTAGGAAAGGAAGGCTTTACATGATATATCCTTACAAAGAAAAAAATCCGAAAATTGCGAGTAGTGCTTTTATCGCTGACTATGTTACCATTACAGGCGATGTGACAATTGGCGAAGAATCTAGCATTTGGTTTAATACAGTCATCCGCGGTGATGTATCACCAACGATAATTGGAAATAGAGTAAATGTACAAGATCAATGTACACTTCACCAAAGCCCCCAGTATCCTCTTATTTTAGAAGATGACGTTACCGTTGGGCATCAAATTATTTTACATAGCTGCAAAATTAAAAAAGATGCTTTAATCGGAATGGGATCTATCATATTAGATGGCGCTGAAATTGGTGAAGGAGCTTTCATCGGTGCTGGTAGTCTCGTTTCACAAGGAAAGAAAATCCCTCCTAATACGTTAGCTTTCGGTCGCCCTGCGAAGGTCATTCGCGAATTAACAGAAGAAGACCGTAAAGATATGGAACGTATCCGCACACAATACGTTGAAAAAGGACAATATTATAAATCGTTACAAAAGTGATTTTATCGCTGCCATAAGACTGGCAGCTTTTTTTATGAAAAAATCTAACTTTTTCTTTACAAAACCTTATTATCCCCTCAATAAAATCTTATTAAAATAGAAGTTAATAACTCCATATATATGTAAATGAGGGAGGAAAAATCTCATGAAGGTCAGTGGACTATATAAAATAGAATGTTACATCTTCAAAGGAATTAATCGCTACTTTGATCAAAAAACATTAAACATCTTTTTCAGCAATATTACCCATATCGGTGGTGCAAGTTTTTCCATTGCACTTACCCTATTCTTTTTAATTTTCGCAACAGGGAATTTGCATCAAGCTGCAATTGCAACTGCTATTTCTTTGACAATTAGCCATATTCCTGTGCAAATATTAAAAAGATGGTATCCACGAAAACGTCCTTATTTAACAATTCAAGATGCGAAATATCCAGTACAGCCTTTAAAAGATCATTCTTTTCCATCCGGACATACAACCGCTGTTTTCTCTGTCCTCATTCCATTTATTTGCTATAATCCAAACTTGCTTGCTTTTCTATTACCGTTAGCATTATGCGTCGGTATTTCCCGTATTTATTTAGGGCTTCATTATCCGTCAGATGTATTTGTAGGCATGTGCCTTGGCACTTGCTCTGGCATCATCTCTTTTTATCAACTCATTCCACTCATGTAAAGGAGCGATATGATGAGAGTCGCCATATTTACCGATACATTTACACCACAAGTCAACGGTGTGGCGAAAACTTTGGAACGTTTAACTAAATATTTTCAAAAAGAAAATATCGCCTATTCTGTTTTCGCCCCTCAGCATACGGCAGAAGATAATTTCGTAGCGAATGTGAACAAAATGAGAAGTATCCCGTTAACAATATTATATCCAGAATGTCGCTTTGCCTTTCCTACTCCGCGCATTAAGCGGGAACTTCTTGCCTTTAAACCTGATATCATTCACATCGCTACGCCTTTCAATATGGGACTTTGTGGGTTATATTATGCCAAAAAGTTAAATATCCCAGTTGTCGGTTCTTATCATACTGATTTTGACGCCTATTTACGCTATTACAAAATCGAATTTCTCTCCAATATGCTATGGAACTATTTAAGCTGGTTTCATAGTCATATGCAAAAAAACTTTGTTCCTTCTCCTGAAACATTACATCAATTAAAGAAAAAAGGATTTCAACAGCTCTATATTTGGGGACGTGGTGTAGATTGTACTCTCTTTCATCCAACTTACAATAAAGACCTATTCCGAAAAAAATATAATATTACAGCGAAATATATTCTTTCCTACGTCGGGCGCCTTGCTCCTGAAAAAGATATCGATACTCTTCAAACACTTATTCAAACGACAAACAAAGAACGTGACGATATTCATTGGCTCATCGCTGGAGACGGGCCTCTAGCAACAAATTTGCGTGAAGCTGTTCCGAAAACAAATGTCACTTTTACTGGATATTTACAAGGGGCGGATCTAGCTGAAGTCTACGCTTGTTCTCATATGACGGTATTTCCATCAGCTACTGAAACGTTCGGAAATGTCGTACTTGAATCATTTGCATGCGGTACACCTGTCATTGGTGCAAATAGTGGAGGAGTTAAAAATATTATTACAGATGGAAAAACGGGAGTTCTTTGCCCACCCAAACATGCGGATTCATTTCTATCATCCATCCATTCTTTATTGCAAAATGAAGAGCAGCTTATGCAAATGGGCATAGCGGCTTCGTCTTATGCCCAATCAAAAAGCTGGGATGGAATCTTTCGTGGCTTACTTGACCAATATGAAACAGTCCTTCAGCACACCGCATCAGAATTACTCGCTTAAAAAGAAATGACAAAATTTATTAATGCTTATAAAAGTGCAAGTTCTCAACTAATCAAGAAGGACTTTCCACAAGTGAAAAAAACTTTAGAAAGAAATGTTTTGGTCAAGAAGTTTTTGCTTACTAACTACTGGTAGTTCGCCAATAGACGTAGTAAAGAAACATATTGAAAATCAAGGTAAAAAGTGAGGTGAAATGATATGACAAAGCAGAATAAAGCATATAAATTCCGGTTGTATCCAACAGAAGAACAAGCAAATCTTATACGTAAAACCTTCGGTTGTGTACGTTTCGTGTACAATAGAATGTTAGCTGAGCGAAAAGAAGCGTACGAAAAATACAAAGATGATAAGGAACAACTAAAGAAACAAAAGCCTCCAACCCCTGCGAAATATAAAGCAGAATTTGAGTGGTTAAAAGAAGTTGATTCATTAGCTTTGGCAAATACTCAACTACACTTGCAAACTGCATATAAGAATTTCTTTAGTGGTCAAAATAACTTCCCAACATTCAAAAGTAAAAAGGACAGAAAGTCTTATACAACGAATGTAGTAAACGGTAATATTCTGTTGCTTAATGGTCATATCAAATTGCCAAAACTGAAAATGGTACGCATCAAAAAACATAGAGAGATACCACAAGATTATATGATCAAGTCTTGTACGATTTCTATGACACCTACTGGTAAATACTATGTGTCAATCTTGACTGAATACGAAAAAGAGATTGTACAAAAAGAAGTAGAAACAGTTGTTGGATTAGACTTTGCAATGGATGGATTATACGTCAGTTCTGAGGATGAGAAAGCCAATTATCCTAAGTTCTATCGTAACATGTTAGACCGATTAACAAAGGCGCAACGAGTATTATCAAGACGCAATAAAGGTTCTGAACGTTGGAATAAACAACGTATTCGTGTAGCTACGTTACATGAGAAAGTAGCTAACCAACGTAAGAATTTTCTTCATCATGAGTCTAAAAAGTTAGCTGCCAATTTTGATGTTGTAGCTATTGAAGATCTAAACATGAAAGGAATATCGCAAGCACTTCATTTTGGAAAAAGTGTCGCTGATAATGGGTGGGGTATGTTCACTTCTTTCTTAACTTATAAACTAAACGAACAAGGAAAACAACTTGTGAAAATAGACAAATGGTTTCCATCAACAAAAACATGTAGTAGCTGTGGAAATGTGAAAAGTCTGACATTGTCTGAACGAATCTATTCTTGTATATGCGGTGTAGATCTCGATAGAGATTATAACTCAGCCATCAATATCAAAAATGAAGCAATACGTCTTTTAGCGTCAGCATAAATTGTAATAAAATAACCTTTGGAACAAGGGAGTTAGCTCGGCTGTCTTAGGACGAATTCGTTAGCTATCAGAAGTAATGATTAACCGAGAAGCCCTCACTTCAAACACTCCTTTAGGACGTTAAGTGGCGGGTAGTTCACGAAATCCCCTTAAAATTAACTTACTCACATACCTTTATACAGTAATTGTTCCCCAATTTCTGTATATCAAAAAACCTTTCATTCATTTGAAAGGTTTTTTTGAGCTTGTACATATTCTTCTTTCGTATTCACATTTATAAACCAATCTGCATTCGCCTGTACCTCTTCACCAGCAATATACTTCACATTACATTGTGATAAAAGTTGGCCCATACTTCTTTTTTCTTCTTGAAGCAAAGCATAAATTTCTTCTTTCACACGGTTATGATACGCTGCAAGTAACGGTTGTTTTCTTCCATTAATAATAGGGACAACCGCATCATATTCATTGCTCGTTTGCTCTAGTAAAATGGTAAACCATTCATGCGAAACATTTGGCGCATCGCAAGGCATAATAGCGTACCAATCTGCTTCTACATATTCCATTCCTGATACAATTCCAGCAAGTGGTCCATTTCCTTTATAATGCGGAATATCTTCTATAACAGGAACTTGTACGAGTTTCTCTACTCGCTCTTTTATATCAGAATGACTAATGACTACAACTTCTTGCAAATTACTTGTCATCACTTTCACAATATGCTCAACGAAAGTATTCCCCTTCCAAATTGCTAATGCTTTCGGCTCACCAAATCTACTCGACATACCTCCTGCCAATACAATTCCAGCCCACTTACTCATTGGCGATGTAGCTCAAATGTAATATGACCTAATTCCGGTAAAATTAACTTATTCATCGCAAGACGAACTGCTCCGCTAGACCCTGGCATTGAAAAGACAACTTTCCTTCCAATAGTACCGCCAATTGCTCGACTTAACATCGCAGCGCTTCCGATATCTTCTAAATAACTAATCATACGGAACAACTCACCAAATCCAACAATTTCTTTATCTAATAACACTGAAACTGCCTCAATCGTTACATCACGTTTCGTAATACCAGTTCCGCCATTCGTTAACACGACATCAACATCTTCCCTATGATAACCAGCTAAAACAGCCTGCTGAATACTCTCTTTATCATCTTTCACAATTTCATAAGAGGTCACTTTATGTCCTGCTTCTATTAATAATGCATGTAACAATTGACCACTCTTATCCGTCTCTTCCGTACGTGTATCGGAAATCGTTACAATCTTGCAGCGCACTTCTTTTGGAGCTTGTTTTTTATGTTCAGTTACACTCATTTTTCATCTTTCCTTTCCTAAAGACTTTTCTTCATTTTATCATACATATCTTTACACAATTATGTATGAAGCCAATGATGCACCGTGATACAATATAAGTATATACGACCACAAAAAGGAAAATATACCTTCTTATACGCCTGGACTACACACCATTAACTCTTTAAATCCCCTTATATTTTCTACATAGTAGATTTCATTTTAAATTACAAAATAATTTGGAGGTTCACTCACTATGGAACTATACAAAAAATTAACAACAACATTCATCCTCTTATTTGTTGCTTCCATCACTGTCGGTTTTTCTCTAAAAGGAGCAATTCCATACGCTACATTAGTGAGTATTATATTCGCAACGCTATTTTTACTGAGCAGTGCTTTTTGCGCAGGAAAAGCACGCCAACTGAAAGGGTGACCGTCTATGTTCCGTAAGAAACCAATCCTTTGTAAATCATGTGAAAAGGAAATACAAACGTATGAAAAAGCGTGGATTCATATGCCATTTCCGGCAAGTGGTATGACAAATATGAAGAAGTATATTGAGCTAGACGGGGAAGTTTATTGTAGTTCTTGCATTCAAGTAGTAAATAAAGTGAAACTTTAATCAGTGGGGATTTTGTTCTTCCCCACTGATTATTAGTTGAACCAATCGGGCTTTTACGGGCAGTTAGCCTCCTACCTAACTTTTTTGCTTTACAGCCGAATTTTGAGGTGGGAGGCTTACTGCCCGTTAATGCGGGATAAAACCAAATAAAAAAAGCTTTGCGACACGCGCAAAGCTTTTTTTTCATATATTATAGACCAGCTTGCTCTTTTAAAGTAGCTGCTTTGTCTGTACGTTCCCATGTAAGATCTACATCAGTACGTCCGAAGTGGCCGTAAGCTGCTGTTTGTTTGTAAATTGGGCGACGTAAGTCTAGCATTTTAATAATACCAGCTGGGCGAAGATCGAAGTTGTTACGAACTAGTTCTACTAGTACGTCTTCAGATACTTTACCAGTGCCAAATGTATCAACTGAAATTGATACTGGTTGCGCTACGCCGATTGCGTATGCAAGTTGTACTTCTGCTTTGTCAGCAAGACCAGCTGCTACGATATTTTTCGCAACATAACGAGCTGCATATGCTGCAGAGCGGTCAACTTTTGTTGCATCTTTACCAGAGAATGCACCACCGCCATGGCGAGCGTATCCACCGTAAGTATCAACGATAATTTTACGTCCTGTTAAACCAGCATCACCTTGTGGTCCACCAATTACGAAGCGGCCAGTTGGGTTAATGAAGAATTTCGTTTCTCCATCCATTAATTCTGCTGGAACTACAGCTTTAATTACATGCTCTTTTAAATCGCGATCGATTTCTTCCCACGTAACATCTGGATGATGCTGTGTAGAAATTACGATTGTATCTACACGTACAGGTTTACCATTTTCATCATACTCAACTGTAACTTGCGTTTTTCCATCCGGACGTAAGTATGATAATGTGTCATCTTTACGTACTTCAGTTAAACGGCGAGCTAATTTGTGAGCAAGCGAGATTGGAAGTGGCATTAATTCTTGTGTTTCATTACATGCGAAGCCAAACATTAAACCTTGGTCTCCCGCACCAATTGCCTCAATCTCAGCGTCAGTCATTAGACCTTCGCGTGCTTCTAGTGCTTGGTCAACACCCATAGCGATGTCAGCAGATTGCTCATCGATAGATGTTAAAACTGCACAAGTTTCTGCATCGAATCCGTATTTTGCGCGTGTGTAACCAATGCCTTGAATTGTTTCACGAACGATTTTTGGAATATCTACGTAAGTAGAAGTCGTAATTTCCCCCGCTACCAATACTAAACCAGTTGTTACAGTTGTTTCACAAGCTACACGTGCATTTGCGTCCTTTGCTAAGATCGCATCTAAAATTGAATCAGAAATTTGGTCACAAATTTTATCTGGATGTCCTTCAGTTACAGACTCAGATGTGAACAGATGACGTTTTTTTGTCATGTGGTAAACCTCCCTACAGTAATTGTATATATTGTACGGAACTCATCCTTAATTTGCCACAAACTGCGACATACATTTATTCTCCCACACAAGCATACAGAAAAACCTTTCCTACTTAACATAGAGGAAAGGTTTAATTTGCTACTTGCATACTGCTTTTTGCCCTTTGCTCTTATCGTTCGAGACCGTTAGCCTCGCACAGGTTTTAGCACCTATTCACCTGTATTTACCACTACAAGTGAGGTTGCTGGGCTTCATCGGGCCTGTCCCTCCGCCAGCTCGGGATAAGAGAGTATCCGTCCCAACCTATACTAAAGAAATGATATTCATTTGTCAATTAATATTCACATTTTCCTGAAAGTTTTTCTCAATACCCATAGAATGAAATATTAATAGGGAAATGATACATTCACACAAACAAAAATAAATAAATAGTATACATTATTTATATAATTGTGTTATACTATTGATGGGGATTACGAGAAATATTTCATTAAATGAAAAGGATGGTATATAAATATGAGTACTGTGAATGTCCAAATTGGTTTACATGAATTATTGAACGGAAGCAATGCACAGATTCAATTAAGTGTTCCGCAATTAGTGGAAAAAGTATTAATGCGAAACGAAGGGAAATTAACTTCTACTGGTGCCGTTTCTGCTTCAACAGGAAAATACACAGGACGTTCTCCTAAAGATAAATTTATTGTGAAGGAAGCATCGGTTGCTGACAAAATTGCTTGGGGAGCCGTGAACCAACCGATCTCTGAAGAACATTTTAATAAATTATATATAAAAGTTTTAGAATACTTAAAAGAAAAAGAAGAGTTATTCATCTTCAAAGGATTTGCTGGCGCTGATCGCAACTATCGCCTACCAATTCAAGTTGTTAACGAATATGCATGGCATAATTTGTTCGTACATCAATTGTTTATTCGTCCAAATGAAGAAGAATTAGCAACTCACGAATCAGAGTTCACAATTGTTTCTGCACCAAACTTCAAAGCAGATCCAGCAATTGACGGTACAAATTCTGAAGCATTCATTATGGTTTCATTCGAAAAACGTATCGTACTAATCGGTGGTACAGAATATGCTGGAGAAATGAAAAAATCAATCTTCTCTATTATGAACTTCTTACTACCTGAACAAGACATTCTTTCTATGCACTGCTCTTCAAACGTAGGCGAAGAAGGCGACGTAGCACTATTCTTCGGTTTATCTGGAACAGGCAAAACAACATTATCTGCTGATCCAAACCGTAAATTAATCGGTGACGATGAGCACGGTTGGTCTGATAACGGCGTATTCAATATTGAAGGCGGTTGCTATGCAAAATGTGTAAACCTTTCTCATGAGAAAGAACCACAAATCTTCGATGCAATCAAATTTGGTTCAGTTTTAGAAAACGTTGTCATTGATGGTCAAACACGCATCGCTGACTATAACGATACTACTTTAACAGAAAATACACGTGCTGCATACCCTATGCATGCGATTGACAATATCGTACTGCCAAGTGTTGCAGGACATCCAAATACAATTATTTTCTTAACTGCTGATGCATCTGGCGTATTGCCTCCAATCAGCAAGTTATCAAAAGAGCAAGCTATGTACCATTTCTTAAGCGGTTACACTAGTAAGCTAGCAGGAACAGAGCGCGGTGTTACATCTCCGCAAGCTACATTCTCTACTTGCTTCGGTTCACCGTTCTTACCGCTTGATGCATCTCGTTATGCTGAAATGCTTGGTGAAAAAATCGAGAAACATGATGCGAAAGTATTCTTAGTAAACACTGGCTGGACTGGTGGCGAATACGGCGTTGGTAAACGTATGAACTTAGGTTACACTCGTGCAATGATTCAAGCAGCACTAAGCGGTGAACTTGCTAAAGCCGAAACTGCAAAACACGACATCTTTGGCCTTGAAGTACCTCGTCATGTTCCAGGTGTACCTGATGAAGTATTAATGCCTGAACAAACTTGGGCTGATAAAGATGCTTACAAAGCGAAAGCAATTGAGCTTGCAAACGAATTTAAAGAAAACTTCAAAAAATTCGATAGCGTTTCTGAAGCTATTATTAACTTAGGCGGTCCAATCGCTTAATTACAAATTTTCTGTTGGAATAACCCTTTTACTCATATGAATAAGTGTCGTGTAACCGTAAAGTTCCGCGTACTCACCGACAAAACCCAATGCGGCTTAACGGTTACACACACTTACATAAAAAAGAAGCTTACGTTAAAAACGTAAGCTTCTTTCTATATCTTATATAAAGTGAAACTTTAATCTCTTCATCTATTGCATACCAATACCCATAAATTTACAGAAAATTCTTTTTATAATCATTCATTTGTAGTTTCCTATGATATGATATAATTTACATATAAAGGAAAGGGTGAGGCCCATGAAAAATTTTTCTCGTACAGGAAAAATTTTATTCAGTTATGGAGCGATTCAAATGTTTTGGGGACTTGTGATGCTTAACGTTAATTTATTTGAGCATACAAGTAAAACGATAAAATACATTATTCTAATTATCGGAATAGCTTGTTGTATTGTATCCAACTTTTTTAAAGAACCTAAGAGTCATACTACTAAGTGATTTCATATTAACTTATTGGAAGCGGAAACCTATATTTTATACAAAGTTACGCTTCCTGTTGTACTATCCACCGCCGGATCCCTTATTCCAGAGTAAGCCAATTTTCAATTTAAGTAACCAGATTTTCATTTATACAAATCACGGCTTCGAACATATAAACTATTTTCCCACTCACTACATCCTTCTGGTTTCACACCGTATGGGACTAAAAAAGGATCTGACCGCTTCTATCCACCGCCAGATCCTCTATTCCATCTAAAAAAGTTCCAAACCTAATTTTCAATTGATATACTCGGATTTTCAAACATACAAACCACGGCTTCGAACATATAAACTATTCCCCCACTCACTACATCCTTCTGGTTTCACACCGCATGGAAACAAAAAAAGGCCCTAACCGCTTCTATCCACCGCTGGATCCTCTATTCCATCTAAAAAGAGGCTCTTTTAGCTCTTTTAGCTCTTTTAACCCTTTGTTAATTCTTCTTCATCCTTCATACTATAATAACCTAAATTAATAACGATTAAGAAATAACCACCCAGAATACCTACTGCAAATGCCCACATTACCATATGATGCTCAATTTCGTACATAATAATAGCACCCAAAATTGCAGCTGCAAAGCGATTAAACATACCAAGCGTCGGCGCTTTCGTCTTCTTTACTATACTATCTCCAAGCTTTTCGATACGCCTTCCTAAAATCCAAACACAATACATGCTTACAATAAGTCCAATTCCAGCACCTAGAAAATGTGCTGAAAACGGTGTTAACATCCAGCCTAATAACAGAATACCTAGTAGATAATACGATTGAATTTTAAACGACCTTAATGACATACTAATCATATTGTACTCCCCTTCAATAGTTTTTATCTATCCAACCAAAGCTATATAACTCATTTCTTTCGAGTCCATACTACTAAAAATTCATTTCACTCAAATTTAAAAAACATAAACAGTATGTTTATGTTTTTTAAATGCTTTTAGGAAATAATATTATACAAGATTTCTAATATAGAATCCCTCATAAATGTGACGTTTTTCAAAACATTTTCGTCCAATTATGAAAAAATTGATATCAATCTATGAACATACGGATATGATGTAATAAGCACATTAATAAAGGGGGCGTCTAATGATTTATTTTTTAATGGCTCTCATTCATCTCATTGTTCCTGCACTTATTGGACTTTCATTATATTGGTACATGAAAAAACATAGTATTTTCTATGCTGTCCTCGGTGTTCTTCTTCCAGGTATTATTCTTATTACACTCTTCCGTATTCCTTTTCTTAATTTAATCCCACTTATTACTTCCATTTTATTCCTCGTATTTTTACCAAAAATAAAAAAATAGGAAAGCAGATCATAAATGATCTGTTTTCCTATTTTGATATAGGTTCTTGCACGATAGAATTAGCTTCTACTTTCTCTGATTTCACAAACCATAAACCGAAGAAAATGATGATTCCACCGATTATTTGTTGAAACGATACATATTCATTTGCCCATACAGCTGCAAATAAAACAGCTACAAGCGGCGTAATATACATATATACCATCGTATGTGACGCACCAATTTTTTGAACACCAACATACCACATGACTAAACCGAATACTGTTACAAAGAAAATAGAATATAGTAAAGCAAATAGTGTCATTCCGTGTGTAATGTGAAATGGCATGACAAATACATGTGGACCACTTAACAATAAAAGCGGAATCGCTCCAACTAATGTCGACCATGCAGTAACACGTAATGCTGAGTATTTTTTAATAAGCGGCCCTGCTAAAACGGGATAAAGTCCCCAACATATTGATGTAATAAGTCCAATCCCATTTCCATAGAAAGAACTAGCGAGTGAATGCCCCGCTACTAAAACTAATGTAGCACCAATAAAGGCAATCATGGAACCAACTAACTTTCGAGAAGAGAATTTTTCTTGTTTCAAGAAAATCGCAAATAAAGTTGTAAAAATAGGTGAAATAGATATGAGTAAAGAAGCATTTGTAGCGGATGTGTATTTTACAGTTTCCATAAATAACGTTTGATACAGTACAATACCTACAACGCTAACGATGATTAATCTTGGTATATCTTTTCGCTCCATATAAAGTGACTTTTCGATAAAGAACGTAAGTAATAACAGTAGTGGTGCTGCTGTCATCATTCGAACTGCAGTAAACTCAATTGCTGTAAATTCTAAAAGTCCATATTTCGCAATCGTATAGTTAATCCCCCAAATAATAACGACACTTAAAATTAATAACTCAATTCCCCATCTTTTCATGCGCAACCCCCTCCGCAAAGAGAATTATACAGAAAATTCAACTATATGTACATTTCATTATGTGAAAAAATCCATAAGAAAAAGGAGCATATTATATACTCCTTCTCTCTTCATTATACTCGAACATGTAACTTCATATTCGGATTATAAAACTGGCTTGGGCTCTTCAGCTGGAAAGTCCCTCCAACTTCATGCCAATCAACTGTTAATTTATCATCCATAAATACAAGCTTTGTGCGATCTGCAATAAAGTTTAGTACGCTTGATTCGATATCTACATCGCGCTCATCTTTCTCTGAAACGGCTACTAAATCAATAATCCCGCTCATAACACAACCGCAACCTTCATTATCATAAAATAACTTTATATATTTCGTTTCACTTGGAATCGTATCCATAATCTTTTTATATGCTGCTTCTGTTACAGTAACGTACATGTGTTAACCTACATCCTCTCTTCTCGTATCATTTATATATTGTACCACCATTTTTCTTGAATCTTATATGCAGAAAATTAAGACTACTATAAAATATATGTGATAAAGTGAAACTTTAATCAGGGAGGTATCCATCCCCCTCTGATTATTAGCCCTCGCCAATCAGGCTTTTACGGGCAGTTAATGCGTGATAAAGGAGGGTGTATCACTGATGTTCAAACTACAGCGATATCTCATTTTCTTATGTCTATTAGGTAGCTTTTTTATTTCCAGCGGAATGGTATTACAACATATACTTCCCTATTCTCCTTCTATTGGCTGGATTCTAGGTTTTATTTGTTTCCTATCCGCTTCTTATTTTTCCATAAAAAAACAAAAACAACTAACAAAGTAAGAACTATCTTAAGGAGGATTACCAAACATGCCAGCCTTAAAAGAAATAGAACAATAACTTAATCATTTATTACAGGAGAAATCCATTGCCATATCGACAATGATTATGGTAGGCATAAATACTCACTCATTATGGATTATGCGAAAGAAACAAATATGTCACTCATCGGTGTGTCACACTCTGCCTCTGAATATTTAGTGAAAGAGACATTGATGTATGATTGGTTTAAAGAGAATTTTGATGTAGATGTTACTTTGATTCCGCAGGAGACCTGGTGGTTATAAAACTAATAACACCTCCCCTATTTTAAAATCTATATACACAATACGATCGACCACACAAAAATATAGAATCTACAATATATATATAGTAGTTCTACTTTTAAAACTATATTTTCAAAAATATAGAAAGGAGATAATATATGTACCAACGCAATTGCTTTAGTTGTGACGGTAGACGCAACAGCGGTTCTATCGGCAGTACTGGACCTACTGGCGCTACTGGACCCACTGGTGCTACTGGACCTACTGGCAATGCCGGGCCTACCGGGTCCGGTTTGCAAAGTACTACCGCTTTTAGTCTAGCAGCCGCTCCTAACTATAAAACGGGACAAGTTGTCACTTACACGAGTAGCGGCTATGTTGTAAAAAAAGATGCACCTCAAGGATTTCCGAATGTGTCTCAAGATTATATCGTATTGGTAGAAGGTGGTCCTACTGGTTCTACTGGCTCTACCGGACCTACTGGGGCTACCGGACCTACCGGGGCTACTGGCTCTACCGGGTCTACTGGGGCTACTGGTTCTACCGGACCTACTGGGGCTACCGGACCTACTGGTCCTACTGGGGCTACCGGGTCTACTGGTTCTACTGGTTCTACTGGTTCTATCGGACCTATTGGACCTATTGGTTCTACCGGAAACACCGGGCCTACTGGTTCCACCGGTTCTACTGGGTCTACCGGAGCTACTGGTCCTACTGGCAGCATTGGACCCACTGGTATTACTGGACCTACCGGAATCACTGGGCACACCGGTAGCAGTTCAGCAAAAAGCATCCTTTTCCAAGGAACTAACGCTGAGTTTCAACGTATAGCAGGTGCTCCAGCAGTTGATTCCAATATTATTCCTTATGTAATTGCTGGATTTGGAAATATAGCTGGTTTTTCTGCATCTATAAATGTAAATAATTTGCCTATAGAAGTTTATACAATTCAAATCTGCACTAATGTCCCAACAAACCTTTCCGCCCCTACCTCTAATCACGTTATATCTACTATTACTTTTACCACTACGGCTAAAATCACTGGAACAATCACATTTACTATTACTCCTTCAGACGTTGGATCACAGCTAGTTCAAGTGTATGACCCTACCCCTTTACCAGGACCTGCCACTGTTATTTGGACTAGTACAACAACTGGAAATCCAGTTTCAAGAGGAGACGCATTATGCCTTTATATTAGCCCTGGGATTACTGACAGTGCTATATACTCTATTTTTCTAATTACCTCTATTTAAACTGTACTCTATAGAAAAAGCTTTAATCAGTAGGGGGATCCCTTCCCTACTGATTATTGGTTGAACCAATTGGATCTTAACGCAAGATAAATTAAAAAAACATCACTTTTGATTAAGTAATGTTTTCTATTTATCTCTTACACTATCATTAAATCGGCAACATAATCTCAACAGTCGTTCCAACTCCAACTTCGCTTTCAAAGTTCAATTTACCGTGGTGATCTTTAATAATTTTTTCCGTAACTACTAATCCTAAGCCTGTTCCAGTTTCTTTCGTTGTGTAAAAAGCTTCATTTAGCTTCGGAATTTTATCTTTTGGAATGCCGCATCCCTCATCTATAACTTGAACAATGATTACATCTTCCACAATAACTTTCACATTAATAGTTCCGCCAACTGACATTGCTTCAATCGCATTTTTTATTAAATTAAAAAATACTTGTTTCAATCGTTTTTCATCGCATGTAATTGGAGGTATATCTTTACTATAAATAGCATGTATTTTCACCCCTTGTTCTAATGCTGGCTTTTCCATAACTCGGATAACATAAGAGATGATTTCTTTTATGTTATGAGTTTCTGATTCTATCGATTTAGAGTTCTCAAATCCACTTAGTTCGTTAGCAATTATATTAATACGATCTACTTCCTGTTTCATAATGTCGCTATAAACCTTATCTTCTGGATGTTTTTTCGCTTGCTTATTCACAAGTTTTTTCAATTTCACTAACGGCCTTCTAATCTTATCGCCAATTACTGTTGCCATTTTTCCAACCATCGCTAATTTTTCTACCTTTTGTATTTCTTTATCCATCATTTCAAGTTTGCGAACGTAAGACTGAAATCTTAAAAGTATAATCCAACATATAATAGCAAATACGCTGCATAATGCCATTGGAATTAGAACGATAGCGGATTGAATAACGATTCCCATAAGAGCGTACTTTCCAACAAGTATCCCTGCTACTAACAAAAAATATCTTTTATTCACAAAGATTGGTGCAAATAAAATAAAAAATCCTTCTACTATATTACCGCCATCAAATTCAGCATCACTTCCGTAATAAATAATGAAGTTATGAATAAAATCCAATATATTATAGCCAATTAAAATAATGTACTTCACAATATATGGCTTTTTCTGTTTCATAAAATAAATTCCAGTAAAGAATAATAAGACCATCAAAATATATAACCATAAACCTAATCCTTCTCCAAAAACATCTGCTGGCTTTAGATCTCCCTCCGAGAAAAAGACAGTAGCCTTTTCAGCAAAATCATACACAAAAAATATAACAAAGAATAAACTTAAAAATATTTTCAACGCCTTTATTTCTTCCTTTTCAAATATATAGTCTTTGTCCATATAGTAGCTCCTTTAACAACACCTCTTAATCTTGTGCCACATTACGCTCAAGTTTTTTCAGAAGTACTATTTCCACTCTCGTTCCTTTCTTTACTTCACTAGAAATATGTAATTCTCCAAGATGCTCTTTAATAATTCGCTCTGCTACCGTAAGGCCTAATCCGATTTTGTCTTGCTTCGTTGTATAAAAAGCCTCTGTAACTCTTCCTAAATTCTCTTTTTTTATCCCGAAACCATTATCTACTATACTTACTATTACATAATCTCTTTTTTTATCTTCAACTTGTATTTGTAATGTTCCACCGTGCTCCATTGCCTCTAAAGCATTTTTAATAACATACAAGAATACCCCTTTTACTTTACGTTTATCACATTCAATTTCACTTCTATTATACTCTTCATTGAAGGTGAAATTTATATTTAGCTCATCCATTTTTTCACGCATATTTGCTACTGCTTGTATTAGAACATCACTTACAATATGTTTTTCATAAACAGAAGGTTTACATGTAGCAACCTCCATCAATTCGCTAATCATGTTATTTATATTTTCTATTTCAATAATCATTTGTCCATATGTCGCATCTTTTTTGTGCTTTTCTTTTTGTAATTGCGTAAACCCTTTTAATGACGCGAGTGGATTTTTTATTTCATGCCCGACTGTCGCTGCCATTTTTCCGATAACCGCCAATTTTTGTGACTGACTAGCCTCTGTAATACTTTTCTTTACTGCTGAAAGATATTGTAAAAACCGATTTAAAATAATATACGACACGAAAAGCAATAACATATTCATAACAAGAGGTGTAAATAAATTAAGTTCTCCAAATACAAATAGGTATATCATATATTTCCCTATAAGAAATGGCGTTAACATAAATAAATATCGTTTACTTAAAAATATTGGCACGAAAAAAATGAAAATAAATTCGATGATATTCCCTTCATCAAATGCTATCTTATTATGAAAGGCATACCATCCAATATTAAAAATCTCCGCAATCATGTATGCAAATAAGTATGTATATTTAACTAAATGTGCTTTGCCCCTCTCAAATAAATAAACACTAATACCTAATATAGTCATAATATATGTAATCTTCCATATTACTTTATACCAATTTTCTAAAGGCATTTTATCTTCTAATATAATGGCATATGCAACCTCGTATCCTATTAAAATAACATGTAATATCCATAAGAAAATCTTAGCGTTTTTCTTTTCTTCTTTAGCCGATAGAAAACTTCCTCTCACTTCAACACCCCTTCAAAATGATATTTCAAAGAATACCATTTATTATAATAAACGATTTTAATAGGTAAACAAAGATAAAATAAACTAAATAAGTAATATATACCCATAGTTATATAAGCATAAAACTAACGAAAAATAATACGTATAATATGGGAGGTGCTTTATATGGACGGTCGTGAAAATAAAAAAATAGAACAGTTACAATCCTTTACAAAAGACAATGAAGGAAAAGAGATGACAACAAATACAGGTGTCAAAATTTCAAATGATGAAAACTCCTTAACAGTTGGTGATCGTGGTCCTACACTTTTAGAAGATTTCCTGATGCGAGAAAAACTCGCTCATTTTGACCGTGAACGAATTCCTGAAAGAGTCGTTCATGCCCGCGGTTACGGAGCACATGGTGTTTTTGAGCTATATGATTCTTTAGAAGACTTAACAATGGCTCATTTTTTACAAGACCCATCTAAAAAGACACCTATTTTTATTCGTTTTTCTGAAGTTGCTGGATCAAAAGGTGCAAATGAAACGAACCGAGATGTACGAGGATTCGCTGTTAAGTTTTATACAGAGGAAGGAAATTTCGATTTAGTGGGTAATAACATTCCGATTTTCTTCATTCAAGATGGTATTAAATTTCCGGATCTTATTCATGCTCTTAAACCAGAGCCACATAATGAGATTCCCCAAGGACAAACAGCACACGATACTTTTTGGGACTTTATCGCCAATAATCAAGAATCAGCTGCGATGATGATGTGGATTATGTCGGATCGCGCAATTCCGAGAAGTTTTCGAATGATGCAAGGGTTCGGCGTTCATACATTTCGTTTCGTTAATAAACATGGGAAGTCACGATTCGTAAAATTCCACTGGAAGCCAAAGCTTGGCGTTCACTCGTTAATTTGGGATGAAGCTCAAAAACTAGGCGGCGCTGATCCAGATTATCATCGCCGTGATTTATGGGAAAATATTAATGCCGGAAACTACCCTGAGTACGAACTTGGCGTTCAAATTTTAGAAGAAGAGGATGAATTTAAATACGATTTCGATATATTAGATGCAACAAAAATTTGGCCGGAAGAAGACTTCCCTGTTAAGATCATCGGAAAAATGACGTTAAACCGAAACGTTGATAACGTATTTGCGGAAACAGAACAAGTCGCACTGCACCCTGGAAGCATCGTCCGCGGTATCGATTTTACAAATGATCCTCTCTTACAAGGTAGACTCTTTTCTTATACAGATACACAATTAGCCCGCGTCGGTACAAACTATCAAGAGTTACCGATTAATCGCCCGGTATGTCCTTTTCATAACAATCAAAGAGATGGTGCGTCTAAATATATAATTGATAAAGGAAAAGTCGCTTACCATAATAACTCTTTAGCTAATAACTCTCCCTTTACTGTACCTGGTACGAAAGGCGGATTCGTTACATATCCTTCTACTGTTTCTGGACATAAAACAAGAGAGACAGCCGCTAGTTTTAAAGACCATTTCTCACAAGCCCGTTTATTTTGGAATAGTATGAGCCACGTCGAAAAAATCCATATTATGCAGGCCTTTTCCTTTGAATTAGGAAAAGTAAAAAGTAAATCAGTTCGCCAACAAGTCGTAGGTATGATTGGTCATATAAGTACAGAATTAGCTACTTTAGTAGCTGAAGCAGTCGGGGCAACAGTGCCAAATGTTCAAGAATCAAATGTTACAAAATCCTCACCAGCACTAAGTATGGAACATACAACATTCAGCCCAAATACATTACGAGTAGGCGTCATTGTCGCAAACGGATATGACGGTCAAAACGCACAATATATTATAAATCAATTCAAACAAGCCGGTCTTCAGCCCGTTATTATTTCCGAACGATTAGGTTTTGTGCAAGGCTCTCAAAATGGACAGTGGGAAGTGAATGATACTTTCTTAACAGGATCACCACTTCTTTATGATGGGCTACTTCTTATTGGCGGAAATATTAATGATCATTTTCTTAACAAGGCAAGTTCATTCGTCGTAGAATCGTATAATCACTTTAAGCCAATTGGCGCTTTCCAAAATGGAACTACTATTGTTCAATCTTTAAACATCGAAGGAAAACCTGGCGTTATAACAGAACAAAATCCTACCTTACTTGCAAATGAATTTATTCAGGCAATGACAAAACAGCGATTTTGGGAAAGAGCCTATTAAAATACATGAGGAGGATACGTCATGTTCGTTACAGTGGAAAAAGATGTACACATTTTTGTGCAAGATATGAACCCAGGTCCTGACAGTAAAACTGTTTTCTTTGTACACGGCTGGCCTTTAAATCACCAAATGTTTCAATATTAATTCAATGTTTTACCACAGCACGGGTTTCGCTGCGTCGCTATGGACATTCGCGGAAACGGGCAATCTGATAAACCATGGACTGGTTACACTTATGATCGTTTAGCTGATGATATCGCAATTGTATTAGAAGCACTTCAAATAGAAAATGCTGCGTTAGTCGGCTTCTCAGTCGGTGGCTCTCTCTCTATTCGGTATATGTCACGATATAATGGGCGTCGTATTTCCAAACTTGCATTAGTGGATGCTGTCTCTCCTTCTTTCGTGAAAAACCAAGAATCCCCTTACGGCGTACCGAAAGAACAAGCAGATGCTCTGATTGCTCAAATGTATGTAAATTTACCTAAGTTTCTAAGTGATGTATCTTTATCATTTTTTAATAGAAACTTAGGAGCTGCCACGTTAGAATGGTTTTCTTATCTCGGTATGCAGTCCGCTTCTTATGCTCTCATCAAAATTTTGCAAGCCGCTGCAAACGAAGACGTAACGAAGGACTTAAGTAAAATTAACGTCCCAACAAAAATATTCCACGGTGTTCACGACCAACTCATCCCTTATAAAAGTGCTGAGCTAACAAAAGAGCGAATCAAAAACTCTGAACTATATCCTCTTACAAATAGTGGCCACGGCTCTCCAATCGATCAAGCGGATGAATTAAATAAGGAACTGATAAAATTTTTAAATTCATAGTTCCTTTACAGTAAAAAAAGAATTTGCCCTTACGGCAAATTCTTTTTTCTTAACTACCTTTTGCACGAGCAAATTCCACATATGACTTATTCTTCTCTTCCATTAAAAATAAAACGATAATGCGGAAAAAATGAAGAGTTGGAACAATTGTCATACAAAGAATAGATAAAAAATAAGCACGCTCATCGTTAAACGCATAAATACTAACAACTCGAAATCCTGTCTGTTTATAAATCCATACAACAAATAATTGCAAACTAAAAATTAATAACAAATCTGGAACTGATTCTATTAAAATCAAACAAATTGTCCAATTATATACTAGATGAAAAATTCACATACTTCTCACAAATCAATTATTAAAACGACTCTATTTTAATTTATACTAAATGTACAAGTAATACTCCCTAAACCTAGCTTGTCTGGTTATCCCGTTAAATACTATGAAAAAAGAACTTGTATCGTATACAAGTTCTTTTTTGTCGCCTATTTAAATAATATATCCTTACTATATTGCTTTCCGATGAGTAAGTCATATTGAATAAACTCATATTGCTTTAACATTTCTTTTTGTTTTTCTGTTAAACTTTTTATTGCTTCTCCGTCTTTTCCTATCTTCAATTCATCACGAAGTACGGGAATTTCTCCATATAACTTCGATAAAAATTGATAGAACGGTACCTTATTTAATCCAGCATAATCAAAGACAAGATTTGAAAAATAGATTGGACTTACTAAACCTAAATTGTCATTTGGCATATCAAAATTTGCATACATTAATAACGGCGTTTGCGCCATCGCTAATCGTTCACTTGGCGTTTTTTCATTTGTTATATAACCAGTCTCTTTATAAAGAGATTTATTTGTTCCTAGTGATGGGAGATGGTCCCCAAAGAATACTAATAATGTAGGTCTATCTAAATTATCTAGCTCCTCTATTAAATATTGAAGAGCTTCATCTGAACGTCTTAATCCTTCTGTATAAGTCTCTAATTCAGCCTTCGACTCTTCATTTTCTAATCCACTAATCTCTATTTGATTTTCACCAAATCTTCCTTCTGTAAATGGAAAATGATTTTGCATCGTAACTGCATGAACAAACGTAGGTTTCTTTTGCTTCTCTAATTCAGCTATTATCTCTTTACTCATAGATAGATCGCTAATATAATCTCCATCAACTTCTACATTTTCCATCGTATCTTGTGCATTAAACTTATCAAATCCTAACGCTTTATATACATCATCCCGTTTAAAGAATGAGCGACCGAACGAATGAATTGCACTTGTATAATACCCTTCTTTTTTCAATGCTCGAGGAATTGATGGAATTTCTTTCTTATTTGTAACGACTTGCTGATATGGTATAGAGCCTGGTTTTAACAAACTCATTGAATAACTCGTTAATGCCTCAAATTCAACGTTTGCAGTATTTCCTCCAAATGCAGGAGAAATAGTTTGTCCACCAGGAAAACTTTCTATATAATGATGCAAATTAGGTAAAGGATCTTCACTAAAGGACAGGTTGGTTAACTTCGTTGGATCCCAAAACGATTCACTCATTACAAAAATAATATTCGGTTTCTCTTTTTGCTTCTGCGCCCCTATATTGCTACTATATTGTTTCTTTATATCGTTTGCTATTTGAAGCATATTTTCTTTTGAATAATCTTTCGGCTTTTCAATGACTGTCGTATCTAAATTACTTATAAATCCTAGCACAAAACCATTTGAAGCATAATTTTCATTTTGATTCCACAAAACGAACTCTATACCTGACTTTTGAAACCATTTATTCATAAACGTATTCGTAAAATTACCATACACATATAAAATAAAAACGGATCCTATTATAAATAGAACTCGTACGCCTGCATGAACTTTTACATTTTGAATATACTTCCTCACATACATACCCGCCAAAATACAGACAACAACACTTACAATAACGAGAAGAATATAACCCCAACTAAAATAATCCATCACCATTGGTATAACAGATTGCATATGTCCAATCTGTGTAAAATCAGAAGGATATAGTGGGTCTCCCCTAAAAACAATTTTGAAGTGATTTACAATAGCCAAAATAATTAATACACTGCTTGTCAGAATAGTACTCAAAAAAACTTTTCCAAGTACGTTGTACACCAAAACATATATCGCATAAATTACAATTAAACTAAATATAAACTGTGCGTTATAATTGTAAATCCAATTCAGTGTATTTACGAGATTCATATTATTTTGCATAAAAATAAAAAGAAAAGTAACCGCATGAGCTACTAAAAAAGTTCTAATATAAATCCGAATAATCGGTTTAAATTTATTAACTATACCTTTATTTAAATACGCAACATATAGTAGTACAACCCACATCAAAATTATCATTATACTTAAAACAATTTTTTGATTTAACATATCTTTCATCGCATCTAAACTAAAATATTTTAAAATCAAGAAAAGTGTTGGTATTACATATAGGGTTACTAGGCCACTTAACATCGCTGAAATTAATATACTTCTTCTTGGCTGATGAAATGAAAAATTACCCCTCAATTCATTCCCTCTTTTCTGTTTATTAATTTCACCCCGCACCGTAAAAACAGTTTCTATTAAGATAACATACTTCATGCATTTCGTCTTCACACTGGATTCTACTATAACTGTAGTTTCTTAATTCTCCCTTAATCAACAGTTAAATTTTGGAATACCAACTATTCATTCTTAAAAAACTAAATTCCTTCATTCCACTTTATGATATAATAACTATGTTTTGGAAAACCTTAATACTAATATGGTTTTATCATGAAAATACGAAAGAAATAATAAAAAGGGAGATGCTCATTTTTGTTAAATAAGTTTAAAAATTTGCCTAAAGCGGTATATGTAATTTTGGCGCTTTCTTTCCTGTTGCATGTTTTTTGTCTAGTAAAACAGCCAGGATTAAATGGAGAAGTAGTCAAAGTAACATATGGTGCATATGATGCGTTCAACTATTCGTTAACAGCTGAACAGCTATTAAAACACGGTGTCTTTGGATATGTTTATTTGGAGCCTAGTGAAGTTCCTGGAAAAAATGCATACATCACACCAGGTCAGCCACTATTATTAGCTGGCGCTATGATTATTTCTGATGTTACATCACTTCCTTACTATTACGTGGCAACCATCATTAATATGATACTGAACCTCGGCACAGTGTTATTAGTATTCTTAATAGGAAAAGAGTTATTTGAAAAGAATATTTATGGAATTGTCGCAAGTATTTTATATGCTATTTATCCAAGTAACTATACATACTTCCGTACGTTATTAACCGAAGTTCCTTCAATATTCTTATTAACGTTAAGTGTATATGTATTTGTTCTCGCATGGAAATATAATAAAGTGAAATTCCATATATGGTTCGGAATTGTCGTTTCCATTTTACTTATGTTCCGTCCAAATCCAGCTCCAATGATGCTCATTCCTGTTCTTGTCGTCTTGTTCACATATGGATTTAAAGACTCAATTCGAATTGGATTATTATGGCTCATTGGCCCGTTCTTTATTATCGGTGCCTGGGTTGTTCGTAACTATTTAGCGTTCAATCAATTTATCTTATTCTCAACCCAAGGTGCGGACCCATTAATTGCCGGTGCGGATCCATTTAACAAAATCGGCTATGAAAATGTAGTTAACCAAATGAAGGCCCAGGGTTTAGAAGATAAAAATGCATACGCAAAAGATTTAATCAAAAATGGATTTAAAACGGACTTCACATATTGGTTCTCGTGGTTCACTGTTGGTAAAACAATTGAATTATTCAAAACAGCTCCTGCTGTAGACCAATACCATATTCATAAATTTATGCAAATGTGTCATAAAGTCTTCATCATAGGCACATTCTTGAGCAGTTTCTGCTGCATGCTAAATTCATTTAAACATAAACGCGTTATGATGCTAGTAGCAAGTTCTGTTATTTACATCATCTTCTCAAACTTATTCTTAGCAATTAATCGCTACGGATTTTTCATTAACCCTCTTATGTGCTTAATTCTTGCATATGGGTTAGTTTACGCTGTGCAGAAGCTTCCATTTTTCCGCACTAGCCAAGCATAACAAAAAAGAGGTCGTCCAAAAACGGACGACCTCTTTTTTATTTATCCAACACTTTGAACACGGCCAATTTGTCCATCTTGTAATCGAACTTTAATTCCGTACGTGTGTGTTTCTGTGTTTGTTAAAATATCTTTCACAACACCACTCACTGTTTTACTATAATCTTTATCCAATTGAATAACTACATGTGAACCAACCGAAATTTGTGATCTTGTCGGTTTCCCACCTGTTGCTTCTGTTGTTTTTTCTTGTTTCTGTGTTCTCTCTTGTTGTGCAGACTGTTGTTGCTGAGCCTTCTGTTTCTCTTCTTGCTTACGTTTTTCTTCCTCTACTCTTTGCTGCTCTTCTTGCTTACGTTTTTCTTCTACTCTTTGCTGCTCTTCTTGCTTACGTTTTTCTTCTTCTACTTTTTGTTGCTCTTCTTGCTTACGTTTTTCTTCCTCTGCTTTTTGCTGCTCTTCTACCTTCTTATCTTCTTCAACTTTCTTCTCATCTATTTTCTGTTCTTCCGATGCTTTCAGCTTTTCCTCTTCATCTTTACAAGCTGTTAAAACCACTACACATAAGCTCATAAGTAAAAATAATAATAATTTTTTTAACATTAAAAAATCCTCCTATATATACATTACAAATAATGACCTTTAATAGAATAACAAATATGTATAAACCCATTTGTCGTAATTTGTCGTATACATTGGATTTTCCATGTAACACTACATGCTACAAATAGAAAAGAACCTGTCATGTGACAGGTTCTTTTCGTTATTTATTAGGATACGATGATTAGCATGTTTACTATACAAGAGGAAGCATCCATATTTTCCATATGATACTTACGATTACTATAAGTACAAAATCAAACAAATCTAATCTCGGACCCTTTTTCATAGTCATGTCTAGCCACATATGAATCCATTTCATTTCCTTATATTTATGAATATTTTTCTTTGCGAATCGGTAAGTGAGCACTTGCATGATGTAAATTCCAATTACACAAATAAGCAATAAGATGAGAAATTCAAACACAAAATTCCTCCCTATTTTTGAAGCGTTCTTTCTACTATATGGTTCTTCAAAACCCATTCCTCAAACTGAGCACTTCCAAACTCCCAGCTCAAATCACGAGCATGTACAGAAAAAACGTAATAACCAGCATATTCGTCCATAAACCGACCTGTCTCTATCTCCTCTTTCTGAAGACCGTATACTCCAAAATTAAAATACACATCCCACACGTCTTCATGCTTCCTCTTATAAGCAATCGATTCCATATCACATTCAGTTCCGAAATAATCAAGATGTAAATGTACGCTATCATCGTATTCGTAATCCATTTTATCACCCCTTATATTTGTACTTCTTTATTACCCGAAAAATTCCTGCTATCTATACTCACATATGGGCACTTACCTACATATTATGCTTGTAGATTGACTTCTAGGAGGTGTCATATAGTGAAAAAATTAATAACCGTTTTTTGCATCATGTTACTAGCTGTTTTCACATTCGCTGCTTGTAGTAGTACAAAGGAAAGTACGAAAGAACAAGCTCAAAAAATTCGCGTTGGCGAAGTTACACACTCTCTTTTCTACGCACCATTATATGTTGGAATTGAAAAAGGATTTTTTAAAGATGAAGGCTTAAATATTGACTTACAAACAACAGCTGGCGGAGATAAAACGATGACCACCCTTTTATCTGGCGGAATTGATATTGCTCTCGTTGGTTCAGAAACGTCTATTTATGTTCATCAACAAGGAGCAAAAGATCCTGTCATTAATTTTGCGCAGCTTACACAAACAGATGGTACATTTTTAGTTTCCCGTAAAAAATTAGACTCTTTTAATTGGAACGACGTAAAAGGCGTTACGTTTTTAGGACAGCGTAAAGGCGGCATGCCGCAAATGGTTGGTGAATACGTTTTAAAGAAAAATGGCATTGACCCTCGCAAAGATACGAACTTAATTCAAAATATCGAGTTTGCTAATATTGCAAATGCCTTTGCATCTGGTACGGGAGAATTTGTACAGCTCTTTGAACCGACTGCAAGTATACTTGAAAAAGAAGGAAAAGGTTATATCGTCGCGTCTTTCGGAGCTGAATCTGGTACTGTCCCTTATACAACGTTTATGGCAAAAGAAAGTTTCTTAAAGAAAGATAAAGCTGCTGCAGAAAAATTCACGCGCGCACTATATAAAGCGCAGCAATGGGTTGATACACATAGTCCAGAAGAGATTGCCGATGCCGTTTCACCACTATTTAAAGACACTTCAAAAGACATTTCAGTAAAAGTAATTGAACGCTACAAAAAACAACATTCATATGCGACAAATCCATTATTAGATGATGCAGAATGGAAACAACTCCAAACGATTATGAAAGAATCTGGTGAATTACAAAAAGAAGTTCCACATGAAGCGCTCGTCAATACAAAAATTGCCGAAAGCGTTATTAAGAAATAGAGGCGAAGTGTATGAGCTTTTTACAAATACGTAACGTTTCTCACTGCTTTTTTGCAAAAGAAAATGCCAAACTTATTCTTGAAGATATGAGTTTGCAAGTAGAAGAAGGCGAATTTATTTCAATCCTTGGTCCAAGTGGTTGCGGAAAAACAACGCTCCTCTCCATCATCGCAGGTCTACTCGATCCAATTGAAGGTATCGTATTTTTAGATGGTGAACCGATTACAACTAAGACCCCCTCTATGGGCTATATGCTCCAGCAAGATTACTTGTTTCCGTGGAAAACAATTGAAGAAAATATTATGCTCGGACTTCATATTCGGAAGGTTTATGATGAAAATACGAAAGAACATACATTAAAGCTTTTAAAACAAGTCGGCCTATATGATATAGAACAGCAATACCCTCGTGAACTATCCGGTGGTATGCGCCAACGTGCTGCACTCGTTCGAACATTAGCGACCGACCCAAAAATTTTATTGTTAGATGAACCATTTTCCGCTCTTGATTATCAAACAAAATTAAAACTAGAAGATCTCGTCTTCACATTACTACGTAACTATAAGAAAACATCCTTACTTGTGACACATGATATTGAAGAAGCAATTGCGATGAGTGATCGTATTTATTTGCTGCAGGCGAACCCTGGAAAAATTGCAAAAACGTTCATCGTCCCAGAAAGTATTCGTTCCTTATCGCCATTAGAAGCACGCCACCACCATGACTTCCCATCCCTCTTCCAAGAAATATGGAAGGAGCTGGAACGACTTGGATAATATAAAACAACTACATGAACAGTTTCGAAAAAAAGAAAGACAACATGCATGGTTAGCTCGCTCTTTACAACTTGTACTTCTTGTTCTTTTCTTTGCACTATGGGAAATAGCTAGTAAAAAAGAATGGATTGATCCTTTACTCTTTAGCTCTCCTTCAAGTATTTGGGATCTCTTTTTAACGAAATGGATTGACGGTTCACTTTGGGTCCACATATGGACGACATTACTTGAAACAGGAGTAGGCTTCATTCTCGGAACTGTACTTGGAGCTATTATTGCTACTCTCCTTTGGTGGATGCCACTTTTGGCCCGCGTACTTGATCCTTATCTCGTCGTCCTAAATGCAATGCCAAAAGTTGCACTCGGTCCAATCATCATTGTTATTTTCGGTCCAAATATTTCATCCTCTATCGCAATGGGGGTAATCATCTCTATCATCATTACTATTCTCGTTATTTACAGCGCATTTCAAGAAGTCGATTCCAACTATATTAAGGTCATGGACACATTTGGCGCAAATAAATGGCAATGCTATAAGCACGTTATTCTCCCTTCATCTTTCCCTGCAATTATTTCAACGTTAAAAGTAAATGTTGGCTTATCATGGGTCGGTGTTATTTTCGGGGAACTCCTCGTTTCTAAACAAGGACTTGGCTATTTAATTAGCTACGGATTCCAAGTCTTTAACTTCACACTCGTCTTGCTCAGTGTATTGCTCACTTGCGTCCTCGCAACTCTTATGTATGTATTTGTCGAGGCATTTGAAAAACTCCTTATTGGAAAACGAAAAAAAAGCTGACTTAGAGCGATACGCTAGAGTCAGCTTCTTTCTTCTACCTTTTATCACATATTTTCGAATCATCTGCAACATTCCCATTAGCAACCGTAACTGTATGGAAACAATCTTTCACACGCACCGTAACGACATTATCTTTTCGATCAATAATATGATAATCATTAAACTCTTTATTTAATGCACTACGAATTTGCTCCCCTTCAAAAATCGGAAAACCGTGAGACATTACCCAAATGAGACCAGCAACAGCAAGAATCGTTTTCATACGTTTCATTACCTCCTCGAGAGTAAACTTATAGCCCCTATACTATGCGCATTATAATTGTGTCTAATTTGTGACGTTTTTATACTAATTCTATTTTAATGATTCAGTTCCTTCTTCTTTTTTTAAAAAAGACAGAATTTTCAATTTTATCAACATAAAGAAACGCAAAGAACTACAATTCTTCACGTTTTCCCTTGGCTAAAATATATCGAACACATAATTCGCATTAGTGTCCACTTGGTTGTTCCATCGTTTTCGACACATTATATAACCCAGCTAACACTTCCGCTCTCATTTTTACAAGCTCGGAGAATTGATAGAAGAAGGCAATTTTTTTATATTTTAATTCTGTTCCTTCTTTCACCTTTTTTGAATCTTGTAAAATAAACGCTGTAAATGTATCCGCAATATCCTCTGCTACATTTGTCGTCCCATACAGTGAAACAAACTCACCATGCTTTTCCTTAAAAAATTCAATTTGAGCTTCTTCGCTTTCTTCCACTTTCTTTTCTGTCCACTCCTGGTCAATTGGTTTCCAAAAAGAATTATAAAATTGATTTATATAAGAGCTCTCCTTCGCACATCCTTCTTGTAAGAAAAGAGATTTACATTTATTTTGGTATGATGAAATATCTTTATCTTCTTCAAAAGCCTTTAAGTACTTTTCATTTACTGGTATTTGTTTATGTCCCAGTGTCAATACGTGAGCCGTCTCATGTATTAATGTTTTCATCACTTGATCGATATTTACTGCAGAATCAAGCGTATCTAAGCTAATGGTCCACTCTTTCGGATACTCCATACTCGGCATAACATGAGCGACAATTCCATCGTATCCATCTGTTACCATATCAAACTCTTTTATGTCAGTGCGATACTTAGCAGGAATAAGCGTGCTATACATCTCCCATAACGATTCATGATAATCCCTATCTTGACGTTGCTTTAATACTTCTTCTTTCGCGTCCTTATCCTCCGCAAAAGCCTTATTCAATCGTTTGCGATCTAGTTTATCGAAATAAGGATCTACAATTTCATCACCATCAATATAATAAGAAGCTAAAAAGAAATAATTTTCATCATCCTTTTTTTTCATTTCTGCTTCTTTCATATCGTTACTTGAATGTCCTTCTAAATCATAATCCTCTAGTACTTCAAGTTCTGAAAGTCCATCTATCTTTTTATATACTTTTTGAAGTGTTTTATCACCTATTTGTGTGCATTCTTCTGTCGTTTCGCACACATCTTTTTTCTCTCTTTTCGAAGTTTGCTCCGACATATCACATCCAGCTACTAAGCCCATTGAAATCATAAAACACATTAACTTGCCATACAGTTTCTTCATACGCCCCTCCATTATTCCATTCTACAAAAATATCATAATCATTTTTTAACGAATATGCGATAATTAATTATAAAAACTGTATGGAGGTTTCCCATGATTCGAGCAGTCTTATTTGACTTAGATGGAACACTATTAGATCGTCGTCAATCTTTAGAGCAATTTATTCGTGATCAATATAATCGCTTCGCCTTTCATTTGATAAACATAGAAAAATTCGAGTATTGCTCTCGTTTTCTCGAACTCGACAATAATGGTTACACGTGGAAAGATAAGGTATATTCCACTCTCCTTTGCGAATACAACATTACCACTTTAACGCAAGAGCAACTGCTACACGACTATATTACAAACTTCCAACATCATTGTATTCCTTTCCAAAACATGCATGAACTACTTCAACAATTAAAACAGCGAAACATTAAAATTGGTATTATTACAAACGGCTTTACTAAATTTCAGATGAGCAACCTTCGAGCACTAAACATACATACGTATACAAGCACGATTCTTGTTTCAGAAGCAGAAGGAATTAAAAAGCCTCACCCTGAGATTTTCGAACGGGCTTTACAAAAGCTAAACGTAAAAGCAGAAGAATGCCTTTACGTTGGGGACCATCCAGAAAATGATGTGCTTGGTTCTGAACAAGTAGGGATTCTTGGCGTTTGGAAGAGAGATTCATTTTGGGGTGACTTTGAACATTCACGTGTGGTGGATGATTTGTTAGAAGTGCTTTCGTTTTTAGGGGCGGAGAGAAAAACAAGACGATAGTAAATGAAATTTCACTTTATCAGCGATTCGCCAAGGAACATCGGCTTACCGACAAAAGCTGACAAACAAAAAGAGGCCATTTTTCAAAAACGCCTCCTCTTCCTTTATTATTCATATACTGTAAACTGCGGTTTACTCGGATGATCTTTAACTAGCGCATCATCTGGAAACTTTGAAACTTTTTTATATAAAGCAATGTCACCGATACAACCTGCTGTTAGTAGAATCCCTAAAAATGAGAGTGGCTCCAGATTCATAGCTAATCCCAATACAATTGGTAAAATCCCAGTTGGTAAAAACGGAAGCATTAACACTGTCTTCATTTGCTTTACTGTAATCACCTGTTTAGAATGAGCATATGCAGCACCTAATTTCCAATTGACGCCCCATTTTAGTTCACTCCACGGAACACCTCCGATATAGCGAAATCCAATTAAATGTATTGCCTCATGAATACAAACGAGAATAATCATTCCAATAATCAAAAGAAACATAATCGGCAATGTAATTTCAATTTGAAACTCGCCTGAAAAAAGCGCATGTAAAAAACTAATTCCAAATGCCAAAACAAATATTATAAGAAATGCATAGAAATTTAATTTAACCATCGAAACCGCAACAGTCGTTTCTTTTCTTTTATCCATCTTTTCCCCTCCTAAAACGTAAATACACCTTTACAAAATTGTATAATATACCCAAAATAAATGTAAAGATATATTTACATTTATTTTGAACACAAAAAAAGAAACCGGCCACTTTACTTCGTAAAACAGCCGATTTCTTCTATATGTTTCATCGTACGCGCTAATACATCATCGCGCATAATAAAGCTAAATTTTCTATCAGTTTTAATATTATCAGGAATGTCTTTTAATAACACAGACCCTTTCGTTTCTTCGTAATGCGTATGTTGCTCTACCGCACTAATTGTTGCAAAATAAATGTTTTTAATGATTATTTTGTCTTTTCCGGATACTTTGTATTGCCCTAAGTAAGTTAAATCAGAAACTATGCCGCCGGTTTCCTCATGAACTTCTCGAACTGCCGCTTCTTCCGGTGTTTCCCCGAGTTCTACTTTACCACCTGGAAATTCAAGACCACGGCGTAAATGATGCGTTAATAACCATTGATCCCCGTACCGGCATACAACCCAAACATGCTTTGGCTCAGGAGAAAATGGGTAACGTTCAAACGATAATTGTACAGTGTTGTGGTAATAATCTTTAAATTTGTACATGCCATTACTCCCCTATTGATGATTACAAGTTTTTCCTACCACAAATTGTAGCATATTCTCGCTTTTCTGCATAATATTATCCAATTACAATCCATTGATTATTCCCATTTGTGCGACTAATTCTTTCGTTTCATGATTCCCTAGATCATAAATCATTTTATATGCTTTTTGTAGTTGTTCATCATATCGATCATTATTCGAATCGTGATGATACTCAACGAATGGAACGTGGGAGCGTACATACGAACCTAAGTCCTCTTCATACGCTTGATCAAAATACTCTCTTAACTCCGTAATCTCTTCGTCATTTGCATAAATTTCAAAATTATACGTATCCGCCGTCTTCACTTGCGAAATTTGACCATTTCCAACTGATATATAATATGTTTTTTTATTCTCCATGTAACACCCTTCTTTCATCCTTTTAATTTCTATTGTTTTCATCAATTACAAAATTATGTAAAATAAAGAAAAGGAGGGATTTCATGCTCAAAATATTAATTATCGGCATTATAATCGTACTGATCGTATTAGTACTCTCCGTCATGACGATTAATAAAGGCTACGCATATAAACATTCTGTTGATAAGCCCGAAGATAACCCTTACCCGAAAAATAATAAGGAGGAATCATAGTATGCCTCGTATACTTCGCATCGCAATCGCACTCACTGTGATAACTATGTCGGCAATTGGGCTCTATACAGGTCAAAATAACTTTCTACCACTTTCACAATTTCTATTAGGAGCTTTAATGTTTCTCATCGCAATTGAGCAAATAAAAAAGAAGGATTCAGGAACCGGATTTATTTGCATTGTTGCTGGAGCTTTCATTTGGATTGTTCTTATCATTACCTACATAAAATAGAAGGAGGGTCCTTTATGTTAAAAGGAGTTCGAATTACTTTTTCACTTATCGCTTTATCTATAGCAATCTATAGTTTTATTACTGGAAATAGAGGAATTATGCCTTATATGTTTATCTTTTTAGGCGGTATGGCTTTCATTGTAAGTATAGAGGAAATGATGGAACATAAAAAAGTAAGTAGTACGCTCGTTTTTTTAGTCGGTGCAGCAGTTTTATATCTAGGTATCTCAGAAATACTTCGTTAATTTGTCTATTTAAAGGAGGGATACAACGCTAACTAGATTACGTATTTTTCTCATGCTTTTCATGCTCCTGATACTCTCTTTGCACTTATTCTCTTATTACCGATAATTTCACAATTCTCCCATACATACAATTTACTTTCAGTTGTTTCTTTATTCTTCTAGGAATTAATGAACTGAAATCCGGACGATAATCAATGAGTATTCCGTATTTTTTCGTTTCTATTCTTATGTTCTTCGTTTTAATATCGACCTACTTTCGCTAAAGGTAACATGTACTTTTAATCACCTATTGACGATTATTTTCACCAATTTTGCTTTTTCGAACAGGTAATACATTTGAGGACAATAAAAAAAAACGAAAAAGGTGGAGAATAGTATGCTAAAAATATTTCGCATTATATCCGCTCTTATCGTCATCGCTCTCGCTCTATCCGGAATATTTACAAACGCACTTGTTATTATGCCCTATATGCTTATCGCCTTATCTATTATGACTTTCATCATGAGCGCAGAAGAAAAACAGAAACAAAATAAAGTAAATAGTACAATCTCTTTCTTTTCTGGCGTCTTTACTTTAATTATGGTCATTCTTATTCTTGTTTCTCAATAACAATACTTCTACTAAGGAGGATTTCATGTTAAAAAACTTTCAAATTATAATAGCTACTATCGCTCTCATTCTCGCTCTACTTAGCCTCTTTGCAAACCTCTCTATGCTTTTACCATTCGTATTTATCCTTTTAAGTATTATGTTTATCCTTTTTGGAATTGATGAAATAAAAGAGCAGCAAAAAGCAAAAGCATTTGTTTATTTTCTCGGTTCTGTCTTTATTTTATATGTTGGAGTGTCTAGTATACTTTCATAAAAAAAGAGCAAGTTTTCTCTTAACAAAATAAAAAAAACTGCCCTTTCACAGGCAGTTTTTCTTTCTATCCAAATACTTTCTCAAGTTCATCTTTATCTTGGCTTAACCAGAAGTTCATTAAGCGTTGTGCTCCTTCTAAGTCGTGAAGCTTCGCTTGGCCACATTGTGTTTCATTTGCAGCTGGAATTTCTGTAATTTGAACCGCATCTTTTAATGTTAGTTCTAATAAATCAATGATTTCACGAACTGTCGGTGTCCCGCTTACTACAAGATAATACCCTGTTTGGCAGCCCATCGGTGAAATATCGATAATATCAAAATGCGGATAACGATCAATATATTTACGTAAATTAAATGCTAATAAATGTTCTAACGTATGAATAACATCTGGTTTCATTGCTTGTTTATTCGGTTGGCAAAAACGAATATCAAATTTATTTACAATACCGTCACTACCTACATTATGAACTCCGCAATGTCTTACATAAGGCGCTTTTACAATTGTATGATCTAATTCAAAGCTTTCTACTGATGGCATATAACATCTCTCCCGCTTTTAATTTAATTCCGTTATATCCAATATGATATAACGGAAATCAACATTAGTAAAGAATTATGTACGGTCGTGCTATAATACTTTAAGACTATGCTGAAAAGGAGACCATTATGAAACAGATTTTTATCGGTATTATACGCTTTTATCAAAAGTTCATTTCTCCGATGACACCGCCAACGTGCCGCTTTCATCCGACTTGCTCTCATTATGGATTAGAAGCGTTTCAAAAACACGGTGCCTTCAAAGGATTTTGGCTTACATGTAAGCGTATATTAAAATGTCACCCTTTCCATCCAGGAGGATTTGATCCTGTCCCAGATAAAAAGGATGACAAAGTAAATTCTTAATTTTCGTAACCATTTACAACTAAATCTAATTTTCCTGTGTCAGGATCTATAACAAGACCGTGAACAGGTACTTCTTCCGGAAGTAACGGATGGTTGCGAAGTATTGACACACTATGTTCTACACTTTCTTCTACACTAGAGAACCCTTGTAGGAATCTTTCTAAATCGATTCCAGAATAACGAAGTGTATCTAATTTCTCTTCTGTTACGCCGCGCTCTTTCATTTTCTCAATTGTACTGCTTGCTTGAATTTTTGCCATACCACAATCATGATGACCGACAACACATACTTCGTCAGCTCCAAGCTCATATACAGCGACTAAAATACTACGCATAATACTTCCGAATGGATGTGAAATAACAGCGCCTGCTACTTTAATAATTTTCACATCACCGTTACGCATATTCATTGCTTTCGGTAATAATTCAACAAGACGAGTATCCATACAAGAGATAATTACCATCTTTTTGTTTGGAAATTTCCCTGTTTCATACTCTTCGTATTTTTTCTCTTCAACAAATTTTTCATTGTATTGTAAAATCTCTTCTAATGACTTCATAGTAAAGAACCCTCTTTTCTCTCATTTACACTACATATATAGTGTACCAAAATTTGAAAAACTCAAAAAGGATATTGATTTATAGTAAAAATAGGATATTTTCAGATAATCGACATAATTCTTTCAAAATATACACACACCTTTGTAACAAGTCTCACATACTTTAAACGTTTTTTCACTATAAACTGATTGTAGATAATGTAAAAAAGGAGTGAATATTTATTATGTCCGACGTTCTGTTACTAAGTCGTTTTCAATTTGCAATTACTATTTTTTATCACTTTTTATTTGTACCTTTGACAATCGGACTTGTTATTTTAGTAGCATGTATGGAAACTCAATACGCCCGCACATTGAATCCAACATACCGTAAAATGGCAAATTTCTGGGGAAAACTTTTTACAATTAACTTCGTAATGGGGATTATAACCGGAATTACGATGGAATTCCAATTTGGAACAAACTGGTCTGAGTACTCCAAATATATGGGGGATATTTTCGGATCACCTCTCGCAATCGAAGCACTCGTTGCCTTCTTCTTAGAATCTACTTTCATGGGAATATGGTTATTCGGTAAAGACAAAATCTCACCAAAGTTCCGTGCTTTCTGTATGTGGATGGTTGCACTTGGAACAAATATTTCTGCCCTTTGGATTATTACAGCAAACGGCTTTATGCAAAACCCCGTTGGCTATGTAATACGTAATGGCCGCGCTGAATTAAATGATTTCTGGGCTCTTGTTACAAATCCATATGCATGGAATATGTTCTTCCATACTGTAATTGGTTGTTATATTGTCGGTGCTTTCTTCGTTATGGCAATTAGTGCATATCACTTACTACGTAAAAACGAAGTGGAATTCTTCAAAAAATCATTTAAATTTGGTTTAATGTTAGGTTTATTCGCCGCAACAATTACACCATTTATGGGCCATCAATCCGGTGTATCAGCTGCTAAGTATCAACCAGCAAAAGGAGCTGCGATGGAAGCAGTTTGGGAAACTGGAAAAGGACAAGGCTTCTCAATCATTCAAATTCCTGATGTGAAAAATGAAAAGAACTTTGAATTCCTTACTATTCCAAAACTCGGAAGTTTCTTCTATACAAACTCATTTGATGGAGAAATTGTTGGTTTAAAAGATATTCCGAAAGAAGATCGTCCAAATGTTAACCTCGTGTACTATAGCTTCCGCTTAATGGTTGCACTTGGCATGTTCTTTATGGCATTAACTTGGTACGGTTTCTATTTAAACCGAAAAGGAAAACTAGAAAACTCAAAACGTTATTTAAAAATTACAATGTGGTCTGTTTTACTTCCATATATCGCAATTAACGCCGGCTGGATTGTCGCTGAAGTAGGTCGTCAACCATGGACAGTTTATAAACTAATGCGTACAGCAGAATCTGTGTCACCTATATCAGTTCCACAAATTTGGTTCTCATTAATTAGTTTAATATTGTTCTACACTTTGCTCTTAATTGCAGATGTATACTTAATGCTGAAGTTCGCGAAAAAAGGACCCGCTGCATTAGAAGAACCTGCTACTGAAGGAGGTACAGCTCATGTCTCATGATATGCTTGCAATTATCTGGTTCGGTTTATGGGGCGTAATTTGGACAGTTTACTTCATTCTTGATGGCTACGCACTCGGTAACGGGATGATTTTCCCATTCGTTGCGAAAGACCGACAAGAACGAAATCAATTACAAGAAGCAATTGGTCCATTCTGGGGTGGTAATGAAGTATGGTTAATTACAGCTGGTGGTGCAACATTTGCTGCCTTCCCAATCACATATGCAAATATGTTTAGTTACCTATATACACCACTGTTTTTAGTATTACTTGCACTATTTGCTCGTGCCGCTGGACTTGAATTTATGCATAAAGACGATTCACCAATTTGGCAAAAAACTTGTAAATGGGCATTTACAATTGGTAGTTTCCTAATCGCCTTCTTATTCGGCGTTACATTCGCTAACCTGTATTACGGGCTGCAAATCGGAAAAGATGGTTATGAAGGAACTTTACTTAGCTTACTAAACCATTATGGTATTTTAGGTGGTCTTTTCTTCACTGCTATATTCGTCGTATCTGGTGCCCTTTGGATTATGATTAAAACAACTGGCGAAGTATCTGATCGTGCTTATAAAATCGCAAGACCATTTTCAATGGCAGCTGCTATCATTTTAGCTATTTTCTATGTCGCAACTGCAAATCGTACAAATTTATTCCAAAACTTCACGGAATATCCTGTACTATTCATTCTTCCAGTACTTGCAATGTTAATGAGTGTACTCACACTTATTATGGTGTACAAACATAAAATCGGCCTTGCATTCACATTCGTTTGCTTAACAATCGCAATGTTTATGACAACTGGTTTTGCAGGTATGTTCCCAAGAATGTTACCATCTCGTATTAACGACGCTTATAGTACAACGTTATACAACGCAGCTGGTAGTCAATTAAACTTAAAAATTATGTTCTTCGTTGCAATCGTCATGGTACCAATCGTTATTGGATATCAGCTTTGGAGCTACAGCATATTTAAAAATAAAATTCATAAAGACTCTGCTAAAGGATATCACTAAAATAAAAAAGACACTTCGAGCGAAGTGTCTTTTTTATTTTACGTATGATTTTCGATAAGATGTTACATTTCTAATCTAACAACTATGATAAAGAAGAATCACTAACAGCTCACAACTAAATTGTATCACAGGGCAAGCACATCATTTTATGCAATTTTACATATAAAAATTATAACGTAGATTGAATTACTTGGTCATACACATCGTTATCCGTTACATCTGCCGTACTAATACCACTGAATGTCCTCACATTTAATCCGGTATTTGAAGATCCCGATCCATTATAAGCTTTCGTTTTTTCAATCGGATGCACATTATATTTATCACCTAAATTAATTGTTCCGTTACAGTTTTCAATAATAACACCTTCAACGACTGCCGGCATTTTTTCACCTACTTTCATTTCGTTACTTTTATTTTATGAACATCGCCTAAAAAAATAGCATGTTTCAATAAGAAAAAGCACTCAAATTGAGTGCTTTTTCTCTAAGCATTACTGGCAAGTTTGGAGACAGTTGACTTCTTCAAAATTTTATTAGGGGTAATATTTTGAAAAAGAAAGCCTTTCATATGTAGCTTAACACCACTGGAATATATAGTAAATTGATAATCTTTATACGGAAGATTGCTAATGTTTAGTATAGATAGTTTGCACTACGTTAATAGTGAAAATTATCTATACTAAGAAACAAAAAGACGCCTTTCAAGAAGACGTCCTTTCCCCTGTTTATATATACCCCATCCCGCTTTTTGTAAACACACACTAGAAAACAGAATCATGAATTGTTACAAGATTGTTAGGTACAAAAAGAGTAGAGGTAAATATTAATATAAAATTCTGCTTTATAGCGTGTATCCACAACTTATATTTTAATCCTCTTCCCTTGAAAATAAACATAATATGCATAATTACATACCAAAAAGAAAAAGACACTCCACAGAGTGCCTCTTCAACCATTTTACTTTTAATATATCACTTTGAATACATTTTACCATATTTAACTATATCGTTTGTTGAGAAAATTCGAAATCGTTATTTTTTTATCAACATCTTCAAAATCATGTAATATTAAGGATGCAATAAAACATTATACAAATTGAGGTGTACTATATTTATGTATTTCGGAATTATTCCTCTTATATTGTTTATTATTTTTCTTATTTCTTACTTAAAAGATCCACGGAAAATAATAAACGGTTTTTTATTCAATGCCTTTTTCTGTTCTTTCCTTATTTTTTGTACTATTACATCCTATGATTCAGGCAATACTACCCTGCGTTCAATTATATTGCTACCTATTTTAGCACTTATCATTATGATTCCTTTTGGTATTATCGCTTTAATGTTTGGGTTATTTCTGAATGCTAGAATTTTAATGAAACGAGAAGGAAGACGTTTCACTAACTGTTTAACACTCATTGCTGCTTTAGGTATTTTATTCTTTATGTTACTCCCTATTATAAATCCAGCAAGTTTGTTCTCATCACATTTCCAGCCTATTTTCGCTGGTATTTCTCTTATAACTGTATATTTCTTTATACACTTATCTAACTTCTTAACTGCTTATTTTTTATACCAATTCAACAGACCAAGGCGTAATCAAGATTTCATCATCGTTCTTGGTAGTGGCTTAATTAATGACAAAGTGCCACCTTTACTTGCAAGTCGTATTAATAAAGCGATCGACTTCTATTGGAAACAAGCCGCTGTGAATACACCACCAACAATCATTTTCTCTGGTGGACAAGGTCCAGATGAAGGCCTTCCTGAGGCGGAGGCGATGCAAAATTACGCTGTTGAAAAAGGAATTTCTCTTGAACATACAGTACAAGAAAATCGCTCTGTAAACACATATCAAAATATGTTGTTCTCTAAAGAAATTATGGATTCTTTAAAGCCTGAAGGTAAATATAGAAGTATTTTTACAACGAACAATTTTCACCTTTTCCGCGCTGGTATATATGCAAGACAAGCTGGTCTTAATAGCCAAGGAATCGGATCAAAAACAGCCTTTTATTACTGGCCTAATGCAATGATTCGTGAATATGTCGCAATTGTCGTTATGGGGCGTAAGCGCCATATGAAAATATGTGGAACTATTTTAGGTTTCGCTTTATTCCTAACAGTCGTTAGTTTTATACTTTCTTAACAACATCCCATCCTTTAAAAGGATGGGATTTCTTATACGAATTTCAAAAATATTTTAATGGTAATATGGTGATAATATCCCCTGCATACATCCATTAAAGGAGAATTTTTTCAAATTAAATGTTAAAATGGAGTTTAGGTGTGAATTACGTAACAAATAAGAAACTAGTTTGAAACGAGGAAATTACATGAAGAAAATTGTCAAGAGTAAGCCCAATAAGCTGAAAATTGCTTCAAAAGCTTTGATGATTATTATTGGGGCATTTATCACAGCGTACGGATTAGAAGCTGTCTTAATTCCAAATAACGTATCCGACGGTGGTGTGACTGGTTTAAGTATCGTTAGTTCAAGATTATTTGGATTGCCATTAGGAGCTCTAATCGCAGTTATTAACATTCCTTTCGTTTGGTTAGGATATAAACAAATCGGTAAAAGCTTTGCAATTTATTCCATCATCGGGATTGCTTCATTAGCAATAGGTACCGTTGTCATGCACGGAATACCAACAATTATTGAAGGCGACACACTTTTAATTACTGTTGTTGGTGGTATTATTATCGGTTTCGGTATGGGACTTGCCTTACGTAACGGTGGCGCATTAGATGGAATCGATATGCTAGCTGTATTGCTTTCTCGTAAGTTACCTTTTGGAACAAGTGACCTTATTTTATTCTTAAATATGTTTGTCTTTATTTTTGTTTCAACAGTATTTGGTCTTCAAGGGGCTATCCTTTCGGCAATTGCTTACTTTATCGCTTCGAAAGTGATTCATATCGTTGAAGTTGGTTTAAGTGGTTCGAAAACATTTAAAATCATCACGAAAGAGCCTGAATTAATGGTAGAAACAATTCGCGATCGTTTAGGCCGAAGCGCAACGTATAACGAAGTATACGGTGGTTATTCAAGAGAGAAATTCAAAGAAATTTCTTGTGTAATTAACCGTTTAGAAGAAAGTAAAATGAAGGACCTGATTAATGAAATCGATCCTAATGCCTTTATTACAGTTTATGACGTAGCTGAAGTAAAAGGCGGTAACTTTAAGAAACGTGATATTCATTAATCATTATGAAAAAAGAGGGTGTGCCAAAATTTTGGTGCAGCCTCTTTTTATTATTAAGTTGCGGTCGTTGTCAGTTTTTGTCGGTAAGTCGATATATTCCAATAATCGCTGATATATTTTTACTTCCCCCATCTTCCTCCCCTCTTAATCCACTCTACGTATTTTTGAAAAGCGGGCACTTCATGCTGAAAGCGAAGCGGAACATATAGAAAGAGAGTACATGTACATAGTATCCATAGAATACCAACTACAAAGTGAAATTTCATCGTTGTACTAATAAACAAACTGAGGAATAATACGAGGAACATGATTAAACTAAATCTTTTATACATAGTCATAATATTCCCTCCTTATTCATTAATTGTACCAGCTGCAAGGAATTAATTCCCATAATAAAAAGACCGAAAAGCAAATTCCACTTTTCGGTCTCTATACTATCTTCTCTTCATAATTTTCCCTGAACCGCCAACCCTTGTTTTCGGGGGCGACGTATTCTTTGGTGGGGTTTTAATGGATGATTTCGGCTTCACATCAGATCCACTCGAGCCACCCGGGTTTTTCGTAATTTTCCCTTTGCTTCCGGTAGAAGGCGGTGGCGTCTTGTCACTTCCTTTTTCCGTAATACTTCCTTTATCACCTACAGATGATTTCGGATCTACATTATCGCCTCGCTTAATAATAGATCCTTTCCCTTCCTTCGTAATTGGAGGCGGGGTTTTCTTTTCTTCTTTCGTAGGTGGTCTTTCCGGGATAACCGGTTTATGATTTTGTCTGTCATTATATCCGCGATAATCACCGTATGTTGATTTTCGTGAACCGAATATATCGTTTAATATACTCCCCATAATATATCCTTGTAAGAAGGATGGTTGGTAATTTTGACGGACAAATTCTTCATTACTTATTTCAATTAACGTATCAGATGGTTTCTCTTTATCCTTTTGTAAATTATACATTTTATCAGAATAAACGAGGAACATTTGATTTTCGTCTTCTTTAGATGCTTGCTTCGGTTTCCTTTCGGCTATAAGTTCCTTTGCAACTTCAGGAACTGACCGATTGGCGGCCCTATACACGTAAGATTCTTGTTTACCATCCTTTGCGACAGACTCTAGTGGGTAACGGTCCTGAATTGACTTCGCCTGACCACTTTGACAGCCCGATAAAGCATAACCGGCAATAACAAGTAATGTAACGATAGCAAGTATAGGGATCACGAACGATTTAATCATGGTAAACAATCGGTTTGACATGATTACGCCCCCCTTATGTTGCTCTTATGATTTGTACATCAGCAGGAATAATTACTTCTCCCTCATACATCATTGTGCGACCATTTTGCCATTCAACACGTAATAATTTGCGGTTATCAGATTGGAATTCCCATACGTACTGTTCTTCTGAAGCAGCGAATGGTGTTTTCCCCATAACAACAACACGTCCATTATATTGTTCTTCCATATGATACTCTATATCATCCATTTCAATCGTCGTCGGAATTTCATCGATTGAATCTAAACGACCATCAATCGGTGTATACAATTTGTAATACGTATTTTCACGGTCTTCAATTTTCAAATAACGAATATCTTTCCCGTCCTGCAAAGTTAAAACAATCTCTTTGCGAGAATGCATGCTCGTTTTCCCAGTTAATTCGTACATGACTAACGAGACTTCAATCATATCGCCAGGAGCCAACGTTAAAAGACTCTTTTCTGGCTTCGGCGGCTCTGGGCTTTTCATTATATTTTTAATACGTTTAAATAAGCTCACAATCTACCCCTCCTTTTCTCTTTATAAACAAGCACCTAAAATAAGTGCACCAACGATATGTAATGAACCAGCTAACAACGCATGTGCTACGCTGCCTTCTTTCGTTCCTTCTTCTAAATCTAAACCAGACATTTTCTTTAACACAAACTCAATGAACATTTCTACAATTAATAAAATAACGAATGAAACTGCTGAGGCAAGAAGCGCTTGCCATAAGTCATTCGCTTTCGTAATCGATTGTGACAAAATGTATCCTTGAGCGAATAATTTCATAACGAAACGCGTTGTCACTGCTGTATTTCCATTTTTCATCTCTTTTAAATCATTGTATTTTGTAAAAATCGAATCAACCCACATAATTGCAAATAAAAGTACCGCACTCGCTCCAGTCCATACAAGCATAGCTAAAACATTCATCCACGTCATTACAAAACCTCCTCTAAAAAAGTAAAGTGAAACTTTAATCAGTAGGGAGTTTTCCATCCCCTACTGATTATTAGCCTTCACCAATCGGGCATTTACGGGCAGTCGATCTCCCACCAACCTCTCTGCTTTCACAAAATGTTGAGGTGGGAGTCTTTGCCCGCAAATAGCGGGGTAATAGAAAACCGACATGAATTCTCTTCAGACATGTCGGTTTCTTTGTCTATTCTATATTATTTCTCATACTGCTTCATAATACGAGCTAATTCATCGTCAACAACAGAATTTTTGTTTAAGCTTGCGAATTCATCATCTAACGACTTTTCTTTCTTGTAAATTTCACCGCTTGCTTCTGCTTCAGCCTCTAATTGAAGTGCTTTCTCTTCCATACGGCTTAAACCAGCTTTTGCTGAATTTGAATCAAATCCAGACATCGCCTGATTAATATTCTTTTGTGCTTTCGCTGCATTTACACGTGCAACAAGTGTTTCACGTTTATTTTTCAGCTCTGTTAATTGCTTACGCATTTCTTCTAGCTTAAGACGAAGGTTATCAGCAGCTGCTTTGTTTTGCTCATAGCTCGCTTTATACTCATTCATCTTTTGCTCTGCATTTTGTTTTTCTTCTAAAGCACGGCGCGCAAGATCTAAGTTGCTAGCTTGAACAGCCATATGAGCTTGCTCTTCACGTTTTTTCACAAGTGCTTCTTGCTCTTCAAATAATATTTTGAATTTCTTCTCAAGTGCGATTTGAGCTGCTACACTTTTCTCAGCTTCTTGTACATCCGCTTGCATATCGCGTAAATATTGATCCGTCATCTTAACTGGATCTTCAGCTTTTTCAATTAATGAATACACATTCGACATTGTTAAATCTCTTAATCGTTTAAATACAGACATCCAAATTCCTCCTATGATATACCTCATATTTCAAATTCACTACTTGGAAAATTAAAAATCTCCCTTTTCAGTAAGAATATTCATTTTTACAACCTATGTGTTTATTATAACAAAACTAAGATGTCCTTACATGTTATTTCCAAAATACAGCCAATATAATATGACATTCCAGATATAATATTGTATTCCTACTATATTCTTATTATTTCTGTTCTCAAAGTTAACTTATTTTTATGTACTTTCACTAAATTACATAATTGTAATGTTACTGTAAGCTAACTCGATAGTTACGTTTCAATATTTCTTATACACTTATACCAGAAGCAACGGAATAGCAAAAAAGCTTCTCATACTGTAAGGACTAATACAAAAACTGTATTTACTATAAAACATATAAAAAGGAGAAATCATCATGAAAAAATTAGTAGGAATCGGGTTAGCAGCAGCAATTTCATTCGGAGCATTATCAGGTTGTTCTTTATTAGGAGAAAAGGCGAACGGCTTAGTATTATACGGAACAGAAGATCAAGTTCAGCAAATTGCGGATACAAACAAAAAAGAAGTAAAAGAAAAAGATATGTATAAAATGAAACTTACAACAATTGAAGATAAAAAAGTTCTTGTAATGGATAAGAAAACTGGCGAGGCACTCGTTAAGAAAGAACTACTTAAAAAAGTCGATAAAAATGATGACACAAAAGCAATTGATAAATTACCAGCTGTAACAGCAGAACAAGGTGTATTATTTGCAAAAGAGAAAGTTGAAAATGCTACACTTGATGGAGCGAAATTAAAATATGAAGGTAACACAATTATCGGTGACGGCCGTTCTTATGGAGATATGTTTGCCATCGTTGATGACGCAGCATATGGAAATGTAAAAGGTGAAGAAAAATCTGTAGGTATTCTAAAATTTGATAAAGACCCTAGCAAAGAATTACCTGGAGCAAATGGAGTAGAAGCATCACAACTTGTAAAAATTAAAAAGTAAACAAAAAAGCTTTGCGAATTTCGCAAAGCTTTTTCTATTTCTGAGCAATTTGCTCCATATCTGGACTACAAGTTTGCGATTGACATGACTTACTTAAAGAGCATGCTGCGCATTTGCCTTTTTTACTTCTCTTTACAAAATTAACTAACGTATATGCTGCATAACCAAAAATGATAGCTCCAATTATAATATTGACCATCACCGCGATACATCTCCTTCTAGAATCCGAGTAAGGACCCAACTTGGTATATAATGAGCGTTAATACATAAGCAATAACGAGCGGATAAACGACAGAGAAAACTGTCCATTTCATCGATCCAGTTTCACGTTTAATAACAGCTACTGTCGCTAAGCACGGAACATATAATAAAATAAAGAACATAAATGCATAGGCTGATAGCGCCGTATAATGTGCCCCCATTACATTTCCTAGCACATCTTCTTTAACTGCATAAATAATTGCCATCGTAGAAACGACAACTTCTTTCGCTAAAAATCCTGTTAAAAGGGATGCCGCAGCTTGCCACGTTCCAAAACCGAGCGGTGCAAAAAGTGGTGCGATAAATCCACCAATCATCGCTAAGAAACTGTCTCCCATATCAACACCAAATCCTGATGGACCTGCATAGTTTAATAACCAAATGACAACAGAACCACCGAAGATGAATGTACCCGCTTTACGAACAAATCCTTTACCTTTCTCCCACGTGCTGAGCCATAACGTTTTCGCTTGCGGCACACGGTAAGGTGGTAGTTCAATTACAAAAATAGATTTTTCTGTTTTTAAAATAGTAAGAGACATAATCTTTGTAACGAGTAATGCAAGAACAATCCCTGCGATATATAAAGAGAACACAACAGTCGCCTGACTATGAGGGAAGAAAACTCCCGCAAATAGTGCATATACAGGTAAACGTGCCGAACAAGACATAAACGGTGTTACAAGAACTGTAAGTAACCTTTCTTTTTCTTGTTCAATCGTTCTCGCTGCCATAATACCTGGAACGTTACATCCAAAGCCGATAATCATCGGAATAAATGCTTTTCCGTTTAAACCGAAAAACTCCATAATTCTATCCATAACAACTGCAATTCGTGCCATATATCCTGAGTCTTCTAATAATGAAATGAAGAAGAATAGTGCAAAGATTTGTGGAACGAATACTAATACCGCACCAACGCCAGCAATAATACCTTCTGTAACGAGTGCTTGAATAAAGTCAGAAGCCCCAACACTTGTGAGCCCAGCTGTAACCCAATCAGTAAGTTGTCCGCCAAAAAATCCATCAAGCATATCAGATAAAGGTGTACCAATCCACGTAAACGTAACCTGAAAAATAAAAAACATAACTGCTAAAAAGATTGGAAGTCCTAAAATTTTATGTGTAATTAACCTATCAATTTTTTCTGAAAAAGGAATTGTCCCTTCTTTCTCATGTTGCATAACATTTGTTTTTAACTTTTCAATATACGCTTCACGAGTCTTGTAAATGTGCTCTTCCAACGTACAATCAAGTTTTCCATCTAAACGAGATCGAATGGCTATAAGTTCCTTATAAATTGGTAATGCTTTCATTTCTTTTTCTACTACTTCGTTATTGCTTAAAAATTGAAGGGCTAACCATCTCGGATGCTCATAATTCGCTGTCTCTAAAAGAGCGATTACCTCTCCAATCCCTTCATCCATTTGTACACCATATGAAATAATGAATGGCTTTTTCTCTTTTTGTTTCTCTTCATGAAGAGTAGTAAGTAATTCTTCACAGCCTTTTCCGGTTCTTGCGATGACAGGAACGACTGTTACACCTAATATTTCTGATAGCCGTTTTACATTAATAACAATTCCTCTTTGCTTTGCCACATCAATCATATTTAAACCAATTGAAACGGGCTTACCAAATTCAAGTAATTGCAATGTTAAATGCATATTTCGCTCAAATTGAGAAGAATCCACTATATTTAACATATGATGAAATTCATCTGTTAGTAGAAAATTCGTAACGACACCTTCATCACGTGAAACTGGATTCAAATCATAAACGCCTGGTAAATCAATTAATGTTCCTTGCTTATCTTTTAATTTACCAACCTTCTTTTCTACTGTTACACCGCTCCAGTTTCCTACATATTCATAAGAACCAGTAAGTGCATTAAATAATGATGTTTTCCCTGTAYTCGGATTCCCTAGCAAAGCAACCTTATTCACGCTAATTCCACCTTTATCATTTTCGCGTCACAATGACGAATACTAATTAACTGCCCACGACACTCCAATGTACAAGGACCTTTAAACATTGCTTTCTGTTTTATGCGAAGTTCGCTTCCTTCCGCAAGACCGAAAGCAGCTAATCTACGCTTTAATAACTGATCTAACGACTGAATACTTTTTACTAACACTTTCTCACCAATTTTAATATCTACTAAGCTCATAACCTTCCCCCTCAGAAGAGAATGATAATTATTTTCAAAAAAATTATATCATACTCTATTTCACTTGGACTATATCTTTTTGCTTCATATTTATTAACATTTCAATACAATTATATTTCAATAATTGTCATACAAAGTATATTTGCCATTCTCATCCATTTCACTTACAATAAATAATAACAAATAAAGAATCTCGTTATCACAGGGGGAGCCTTACCGCTGAGAGGGAACAATTCGTTCCGACCCTTTGAACCTGTTAGTTAATGCTAACGCAGGAATTGTGCAAACGTCCGAAATACACACCTCTTTTTTTATTTACGTATTTCGTATCCTCCTATGATAATGTTCTTTTTTGTGCAACTTGGATTTAGGGGGAGACAACATGCGTAACACCAATTTACAAGCGATGATCGAATCTGCTATTCTTGCAGCCTTCGCCTTGATTATCGACATTCTACCATTATCAATTAAACTTCCAACAGGCGGTTCCATCTCATTTGCTATGATTCCTATTTTTATTATCGCATACCGCTGGGGCTTCAAAAGGGCTTTCTTAGGAGGCTTAATTTGGGGGCTTTTACAAATTGTCGTAGGCGATGCTTACATTCTAACACCAGTTCAAGCATTCATTGAGTACTTCATTGCCTTTGCCTTTATCGGCTTTGCTGGTTTATTCTATCGTCCAATTCAAAAAGCACTTGCCTCAGACAACAGTAATGCAGAGCATTCAAGTTTTGGTAGTCGCAAAGATAAACCAAAACAAAACAAAGGAAAAAAAGCACTCGTTTACATTATCCTTGCCACATTTGTCGGCAGCTTTGCACGCTATTTCTGTCACTTTATTGCTGGTATTATTTTCTTTGGTCAATATGCACCTAAAGGACAATCAGCTGTGCTATATTCATTAATTGTAAACGGCAGTACCATGATCGGTTCTTTCATACTATGTACTGTATTACTAATTCTTTTATTTACAACTTCACCACGCTTATTCAAAAGCATCGGTGCTTATCAAATGAATACACAAAAAAAGGGCGCTTAACTTAGCGCTCTTTTTTCACATCGTAATATCAATTAAAAATACAATAAATGCACAAAAGAAAATAAATACCATTATACTTAGCCAATTGCTATGCACGGTTCATCGACTCCTTACATAACCTCATTTTCTATTCAAATTATACTGCTCCAAAATAAAGATTAGGTAAAGATAATATGAAAATAAATTAAAAAAGCGTAGATAGTATTGTCTACGCTTTTTTCGGTAAATAGAAGTAAAATAACACACCATCTTCGGTATTCTTCACCCCATATTCAGCATCGTGCAATTCTAAAATATTCTTTGAAATTGCAAGACCAAGCCCTGTTCCACCTTGTGAACGTTTCCTTGCCGCATCCACGCGATAAAAACGATCCCAAATTTTATCTAATTGTTCTTCTTCAATGTGAGCACCTTTATTTTCAATACATACTTTTATATGATCCTTCCCGTCTATTGTGGAAATAATAATATCTTCTTTTTCTGGTGTATAACGTATTGCATTCGTAATAAAATTCACAATTACTTGTTCAATTCTATTTTGATTCCCAACCACTTCAGCTGGACATATATGCTTGTGCACACCCAGTTCTTTTTTCTCTATCTCCGATGAAAGCTGTTCACATATTTCTTCAATCACTCCATCGATATAGAAAGAATCCATCTTCATGTTGTATGTGCCAGACTCAAATTTAGCTAATTCAAGCATATCCAAAATTAGTATATCCATCTTGTCTACTTCTTTTTCCATCGCCTGAAAATAGTAGTCTTTTTTATGTTCAGCTACCCCATCTTTTAAAATGGAAATACAGCTTTTCATAATACTCAGTGGCGTTTTTAGTTCATGCGATACACCCGCAATAAATTCTTTCCTTGTGTTTTCTAACTTTCTTTCTTTTTCAATATCTTGTTCTAACTGTCCAATATGTGAATGTAGTTTATTAGATAATGTATTAATATTTTGCGATAAATCACCAATTTCATCTTTTGAAGTAATCGGAATTTTTTCTGTGAAATCCAAATGAGCTATTTTCTTCGTTGTATCATTTATTTTTAGTAGCGGTTTTGCAATTTGTTTTGAGTAATAAAACGAAGCTAGAAAAATTAGAACGACTACAAATGCAACAATATAGATGTAATAATCTTGCACCATTTGTACAGCCTCATCGACAGGTTGCAAAGAAGCCATCGCATATATATATGTTACCGATCCGTCTTTTTCTTTTTTTGGTTTAATTAATAATTTATATTTTATATCATTCTTTTCATAGTCCGTTATTTGTGTTGAATACTGTATATGATTACTCTCTTTTAATAATAAATCAGTTTGAAATTCCTTTATTCTATCTAAGAATAAACTATTTTTATAAATTGGATTCACAGGACCTTTTACATCGGGGAACTGTACTTTCGTAACACGTCCTCCTATGTAAGCACCTAATTCCTGAGTAGCTTGTTCCTGAACGACTGGCTTCTTTTCCTTAACAATTGACTCTTGATCAGCTTTCTTTTTTTCCTCATCTGATTTAATCATTTTCTCCTGAAACGCTTTTTCTAACGGTTTATTAGATCCACTTAAATTTTGCTTACCTAACGAGAAAGAGAATGGAATAAAACTTTCTTCTTTTCTCACTCCAGAAAAATAAATTTCTTGTCCTAAAAACTTCTCTGATAATTTATTATCAATCTCCTCTATATTGACGAGATTACCTAAGGGAATCTTGAATATTTGTTGTCCAAAGCTCTTTTGTTGCCTACGGTCTATCGTTACTTCAAAATAAAAATCATCCACATGTTTTAAATTCCCATTCTGATCTAATATCGTAATCCACGTATTATTTTCTCTTAAAAAATCTTGCTCCAGCTTCTGAATTCCTTCTGCATTTCCTACATAATTCAAATAATTCTTCTCAAAGGAATTTAAATTCACTTTAATATCTTCTACTTTTCGGTTCGCATAATATTGTTTAAAAAATATCGTTTGACCAATAAATATCGTCGCTAAAATCAACATACATAGAGCTGTTGTAAGGGTAAATAATTTAAGTACAATCCCTTTTCTCATATGTTCCCCTCGAATTTATAACCGGTTCGCACTACAGTTGTAATGTACTTTGCTTTCTCTCCTAATTTATTTCGCAAATTACGAATATGACTATTAACCGTTCGATCATCGCCAGCAAATTCGTACCCCCAAATTCTTGAAATTAACTGTTCTCTCGTTAAAACAATCCCTTGATTTTTCATGAAATAAGCTAATATTTCAAATTCTGTATGTGTTAAAGTAATGTCTGCCTCATCAACAGTAACAGTACGTGACGGAAAATGGACGTGAATGCCATGAATTGATAACGTATCATCTTCATTTTCTAAAGGTTTCTTTGATGCTTGTCTACTTTCTAATAATCGTTTCGCTCTCGCTAATAAAATAGGCGGACTATATGGTTTCGCAACATAATCATCTGCCCCAAGCTCAAATCCAAGTAACGTATCATCTTCATCTACACGTGCCGTCAGCATAATAATTGGGACCCCGGACGTCTTACGGATCCTTCGGCAAACAGACCATCCATCTAGTTCTGGTAACATAATATCAAGTATAACTAAATCGACCTCTTCTTCTTCAAATAAGACTAAAGCTTCTTTTCCATCTCTCGCTTCAAGCACTTTATATTGTTCACTCAAAAAGTAATCCTTTAATATTTCGCGTAAAATATCTTCATCTTCAACAATTAAAATGTTTTTTGACATAATCTATGTCTCCCCCTCTCATTTTAAGTAGCTAGCATTTTGTACTTGATAATTTTATGTTGAATTGCTCGTAATTAACTTTGCCTCGATAATATATCGATCCGGTGCATCCCCTATATAATCAAATGGATAGCAAGTCGTCAGTGTTAATGTCGGCTCTTCTTTTTTTACAATAACAGTGCGATCATCCGCATGTGTAATCCATGTCTTTTGAATTTCGTATGTGTAAATTTTATTATCATACTCCAAAATAAGGTTATCCTTTTCTTTTAACTCTCCTAAATCTGTAAATACAGTATCTCGATGCCCACTCAGTACAGTATGTCCCCCTCCAGATGGTGTTGTCGTTAAATCACTAACAAACATACCGACTCCTTTTTTCAATGTTGCATCATTTGCTCCCCAATATATAGAAAACTTCTTCTTTATTTTCGGTATATTTAACATAGCTATCTTTTCTCCTTCTTTATGTTGTATTTGAGAAGAAGGTACTTGTACATTTACTGGTACTTCGCTAGAATGCTGCTTGGATGTTTGTTGTTCAAAATTTTTAATTTCTTCTGTCGTTAAATCTTGTGCAGAACTTTTTCCTTTATACCATTCAAAAGCGTAATAGACTCCCATTAAGAAGCCTACTATCATTAACGTAAATCCAATACGATTTAGAACTGTCACTGTGAATCCCTCCATGCAAAAAATGGTAGGAATAACCTACCATTTTTAATATATGAAATTATCCCATTCTTTATAGAAAAATATTTTATTTATGCCTTAACTTTATTACGACGATTCAAACCAAATAATGTCCCTATCCCTACAAGACATGCGCTTAGTGCCATCATTGCTACATTATTTGATGCTGTGTTTGGTAATTTTTCACCTTGTACAGCTGGCTTTGCTACTTCCTTTTTCGCTGCATCATTCTTTTGCCCGGCCTTAATTGCTTCTTCTTTTTTTGCAAGAGCTTCCTTTTCTTGAACTTGTGGTGTTACTTCTTTTTTCGCTGTATCATTCTTTTGCCCTGCTTTTATTGCTTCCTCTTTTTTAGCCATATCACTTTTTTCTTGTACTTGTGCCGCTTGCTTTTTCTCTACATCATTTTTTTGCTGTACCTTAATTGCTTCTTCTTTTTTAGCTGCATCTTGCTGCACTTGCGCCGCTTCTTCCTTTGTTAATGTTCCAGTATCCGCACTCGCTACTGAAGAATATCCTACTGTTAAAAGTGCCATCGCACAAATTGGTAATAGTTTTTTTTTCATTTTATTTCTCTCCTTTTATACTTTATTCTAGTAACACATCACGTCGCACCGGATGTATTATTAGAATAAACAAGAGATGTAAATATAAGATGCAGATGAAATGGAATTCTGTTAAAGATTTCATTTTAGAAAAATAAAAAAACACCGTAATATATACGATGTTTTTTCGGGTGTGTGTCTCGATATTTATTTGTTACTTTCGCGTGATTGAGAAGTAGAAAGGGCCGGAGTGATAACTAATTGTCTCGGCTCAGTTTTCTTGAAGTGATTTTTGACGTTACACTTACGACATTGAACGACCCATGCTTTAATAGGATTTGTTAAAATAATTTTTTGCCTTTCGTTAGGGGCCTCTTCTTCCAATTTACAACTATCGCTCCACTTACTCCATTTCATTGTAAATTTAGAAGAATGATCGTCTTCTCGATCAAACGTATGCAAAAAATCCATTTCTCCAGCTAGCATTACGGTGTTACTAGTTGCTAAAAAAGAAAAGGTCGTCCAATGTTTCTCCATGCCCTCCTACTCCTTTTTCACATATAGAGTGCCTAAAACTTAATTTACCTAAAATATGCTTGCCTTTTACCTTACACTTATAGTTTATCCAAAACACTACTATGCAACTATCGATTTGTCTTACAAATCACCTTACATTTTTGTAAGAAATGAAAAACCTTCACTCTATATACGTGAAGGTTTCTCATTTCTTATCTATAGAATCTTTCATATCATCAAGTCCAGCCTCTTGCAGCTGCGACATCATACCGTGGGAAATTGCGCCTAATACTAAAGTCATTCCAATTAGTGAAATGCGAATTGCAGGTACATCAATTATGTAAGCCAACATACCAAGAACAATTGTTAAAAGCAATGCTTTTATAAATGTTACACTTGTATACTGTTTCTTTTTCATCATAACCACCCTTTTTGGAAGCGTTTTCTTAATGTTATCAGTATATCATATCATCTGACTATTTTGTGGGGATTTCTGTAAAAAACTTATATCTTCTTTGACTTTTTTCTTTCTATCCTTTACAGTCGAAATGTTCACAAGTTTTACACTGTAGGAGGATTCAAATGAAAATTGAAATAAAAGACACTTTAATTTCTGAAGAACAATTACAAGAAAAAGTAAAAGAACTAGCGCTTCAAATCGAACGTGATTTTGAAGGAGAAGAAATCGTTGTAATCGCTGTATTAAAAGGATCTTTCGTATTCGCTGCTGATTTAATTCGTCATATTAAAAACGAAGTAACTATCGACTTTATCTCTGCATCTAGCTACGGAAATCAAACAGAAACAACTGGAAAAGTAAAACTATTAAAAGATATCGATGTAAACATTACTGGAAAAAACGTAATTGTCGTAGAAGACATTATCGATTCTGGTTTAACACTTCACTTCTTAAAAGATCACTTCTTCATGCATAAACCAAAAGCATTGAAATTCTGTACGTTACTTGATAAACCTGAACGCCGTAAAGTGGACTTAAAAGCTGAGTATGTTGGCTTCCAAATTCCAGACGAATTTATCGTTGGCTACGGTATCGACTGCGCAGAAAAATATCGTAACTTACCATTTATCGCTTCAGTTGTAACGGAATAATATAATAAAGTGAAACCTTAATCATTGGGATTTTTGTCCATTCCCAATGATTATTGGCCCGCAAATAGCGGGATCAAATAAGCTTCCATGCATTATTGGTGGAAGTTTTATTTCTACCGTAATTTATAAAAACAAAGGGAGAGATGAAGAATGACAAAAACAAAATTTGAAAAAGTACTCCTCATCGTAAATCCGAAAGCAGGACAAGGCGATTTACATACGAACTTAACAAAAATCGTACCACCACTTGCCACAGCTTTTCCTGACCTACATATCCTTCATACGAAAAAACAAGGTGATGCAACAAAATATTGCCAAGAGTTTGCTAGTAAAGTAGATTTAATTATCGTCTTTGGTGGTGATGGAACTGTATTTGAATGCACAAACGGCTTAGCCCCTCTTGAAACTAGACCTACACTTGCAATCATTCCAGGCGGAACTTGCAACGACTTCTCTCGCACACTTGGTGTTCCGCAAAATATTGCAGAAGCAGCGAAACTCATTACAAAAGAACATGTAAAACCCATTGATGTCGCAAAAGCAAACGGACAACACTTCTTAAACTTCTGGGGCATTGGACTCGTATCTGAAGTATCAAACAATATTGATGCAGAAGAGAAAGCAAAGCTTGGTAAAATTGGTTACTATTTAAGCACCATTCGAACTGTAAAAAATGCTGAACCATTCCCAGTAAAAATTACTTACGACGGACAAGTGTATGAAGATGAAGCTGTCCTTGTTATGGTTGGAAACGGTGAATATCTCGGGGGTATCCCATCCTTTATTCCGAACGTAAAATGTGATGACGGAACACTTGATATTTTCGTAGTCAAATCAACAGGCATTCAAGCGTTTAAAGATTATATCGGAAAGAAACTATTTGAAGACTCAAATAAAAATGACATCTTCCACGTCAAAGCTAAATCCATTCATATTGAAACAGAAGAAGAAAAAGAAGTAGATACAGATGGTGAAAGCTCTCTACATACACCGTGTCATATTGAGTTGTTACAAGCGCACTTTACGATGATTTATAATCCTAATGTTGTGTAATGAAAAAAACGAGTGATATCACTCGTTTTTTTCTTCTAATCTAATTATGTCGTTGTATAATTTCTTGTATTTCTTTAACTCTCTCTAAAGTAATTCCATTTCTTTGTTCTATCGCTAAAGGGTGATTGGTTGGCTCTACTTCAACATACGGTGCCATTCCAACTTCTCTTATATGTACATTTGTCTTTAAATTTAGTGTTTCTGGATAAACTGGTATTTCTACAGATAACCAGCCAAAATGAGGATCACTATTCTCTCGTCCTCTCTCATCCCACTCTTCTAGTACTTTATCATAACTTTCTTTACTAAGTGATACCCACACAGTCCAGATGAAATTTTCGTGGTAATCAATTATAGGAATCTCTAAACAGCCTCTAATAAAATAATGTTCATCGTCCATTACACAAAGATCTGATGTTAAATGGAAGCGTCCCTCTCTTTCATGAGCCGCTACCTCATAGTAATAAGATGGTGCTTCACTTCCGTAACATAAAGGGAATGTAAATTGGTTCATTTGTATCTTTTCTCCGGACTTTCTTCTTTTCATCTATTATGAGTTCTCCTATCCTTTAAATTTCATTCACACTCAAAATCCATCCAATTTTTCCAATGTGTATTAGAATCCTTATTCACAATAACACTTGGATCTTTCTTCTCTATTGTAGCAGCTACTGATTGAAAAAATTCAATTTCACTAGAGTATAACATAGACATACTTGCCTTTCATTTTCTAATAATACTACTAACAAAATAGCAGAAGGGCCTGTTTGCATGGCCTAGTTCTTTTTAGGTACAATGAAAGAAAGAAACAACCTGATACAAGGGAGAGAAAACGCTGTGTTCAACCAACAGTTAGTTAATTTACGCATTGATTTTGCATTTAAACAATTGTTTGGTACGAATGGTAGTGAAGATATCCTAATTGCATTTTTAAACGCTATGTTACAAGAGTCTTTAGAGTCGCCCATTGCTTCTCTACAACTAGAAGATCCACATTTGCATCGGGAATATGAAGAGGATAAGTTATCTATTTTAGACATTTCAGCGATATTAAACACAGGAACAAAAGTAAATGTAGAAATACAGCTCAATAATAATCACGATATGATAAAACGTAGTTTATATTATTGGGGAAAATTATACACATCCCAATTACAAAAGGGCATGCCATATAGCTCACTGCATAAAACCATCACCATAAATTTATTAAACTTCATAATGTTTTCAGAACAAAACGCCTTCCATTCAACGAGTATATTATGGAATACACAACAACAGAAACTCCTAAGTCATGACATAGAAATTCACATTGTAGAAATCCCAAAGTTAACAGAACAATGGCATGAAGAAAAAGTAAATCCGTGGAAAGATCCATTTGTTCGTTGGCTTTTATTACTTTCAGCAAATGAGGATGAGCACTTAACTAAAACATTGGAGGATATTGCTATGAACCGAGATCCTATTTTACAAAAAGCGATAAATAATTTGGAACGTATGAGTCAAGATTCTTCTTTCCGACAAGCCTATGACGCAAGGGAGGAAGTTTTAATGGATGAGGCAGCAAAATTCGCTCACGCAGAGACAGAAGGAATAAAAAGAGGAATGGAACAAGGAATAAAAAAAGGGATTGAAAAAGGCATTGAAAAGGGTCGAAAAGAAGGGATTCAGCAGGGAAAAATTCAAATGATTAAAAGTATGTATGATCTTGGTATACCACTTGAAACGATTGCTAAGGCAAGTAAATTAAGTGTGCATGAGGTTGAGCATATTTTAGGACATAAATAGTAATAAAAAAGAGTTTGAATGGTTTCAAGCTCTTTTTTATCAACTTTCCTCAATTCTTTCAATCTTCCAAACTAAATTATCTGGCTCGTTTTTCTCTAAAAAGGTTAACATCCATATAGTTTTCCCTTTGTCGTTCATCAACATCACTTTATGGTTTAACTTCCAAGCCACGTCACTAATATGATTAAACATTTTATACATATCTTCTTCTCTAATAAGCTTTTCCTTTTTGATTAATCGTCTCGTTCTATACTCCCTTATTTCTAAGTACATATCAGCATAAGCCACTTCATGCTGCCAAATTATACTACATACATATTTTTTATTTGGACTACTCTTCTTTATATATACAAGTTCATTTTTATAATCCAAATTCAGTACCTTATTGTATGCTTTTTCTAACATCTCTATATCCCAATCACATTCCACAGCTAAACTCTTCATTTCAGTATGAACGATTTGAAGGGCTAATTCTTTTTTCTCTCTATCTGATAAATATGGAAAATCCTTTACACTCTCATACTCTACAAACACATTCATATATCCAGGAAAAATTCGATATTTCTTCTCCCACTGATTTAATAATGAAATATCATCCACACAGTAAATCAAAATAACTTTTTCATAGTCTGTTCTTAACTTTGACATATGTCGCTCGTATAAAGAAGTAATACAGCTCGTTTCTTTAAAAAAAGATAGCTCCTCATCATAGTTGCTTGAGGATGTTAATTTTAATGTCTCTAAACTACTTATATGCTCTTTTCTTTTTAGAAAACTTAATCGGATATCTCTTATAATTGGCATTTACTCTCTCCTTCTTAATACTACGACTATATAATTGATTCTCTAGCGCTAACTAATCAGTTTCAACCCAGCCCATTCCCATATAGAGAAATAAAAGCCCCACTACAAAAAAGAGCGCACCAACTAAAAAATAGAACGGTGCTCCGTGCAGCGGATCACAAAATAGCTCTAGAATGTTTTGTGCCACTACTGTCCATTTATCTTTTTTTGAATTTTTTTCTTTTATTTCTTTTACAAACCTATACATACTTAAACCAATAAAAATGATGCCTATCAATAGGCACCCTACTATGATAAGAATTCCCAAATATAGCACTCCATTTAAAATATCCTTGTTATGCACACCTCATTTTAACTAAAAAAACAAAAGAGAACATCATTTTCTCTTTCATTTTTCTGAAATCGCACTGTGATTTTTCAACATAAAAAATCCAAAACCATACAAAGTGATTTTGGATTTAATATAGTTAAAATATTACATTGCATTTCGAACAAAAAGGAGCCGAATTTCCTCTTCTAATTTTCGAATCACATTTTGGACAATATACATATCGTTCTTCTATCTTTTGCCGCTCTATCATATGTAAGGATACTATTCTCATACTACACATAATCCCAATTAATATAAGGCTAACAATGAGTAGCACAACTCTCACTCCTCCCCTCTATATTTTACCATAAAATAACAAAACTGATTCTCTCATTGAGAATCGGTTTTATACTTACAGTCCTAACTTAGCCTTCGCCCCATCAGGAATTTTATCTATCGTTACTTGCACTTTATCATGTAAGAACTTACCACTCGTGAGCACATGCCAGTATGAACCTTTTAGCAATTCATCTACTCCGTTAATTGTAACTTCTTTTTCCTTCCCACTTTCATCATAAGCTTTCACTTTATATTCACGACCTTTATTTCCACCTAACTCTTTGCCATCATTATCAATCACTGCATAATAATCCTCTATATCAAGAAAGGGATTCATTTGATCTAGCTTAGCGCTCCCATTTAATAAATATATAGCTCCTGCCACAATAACAAGTAGTGATCCAAAAATAAATCTTTTCATCTATATTCCGCCTTTCATTATGTTTTCTTTAAGATGTTCCTAAGTATAGAGCGTATTCCTTAATAAAAACTCGTTTGATTTCTTAATATTTTCTTAAACTAAAAGTGAAATATTAATTAGTAAGCTCAAGAAACATAAAAAGAATTCTTCACACTACAATTGACAAAATTACACCTTCAGTGTAATTTTACACTATAACAAAAAAGGAGCCGTATTATGGATAAACAAAAATTTATTGAACTCGTTAATTCAAAATTAAAACTCATCCGTGTTGAAAATAATTTATCACAAGATAAAATGTCAGAAATTATTGGTTTATCGAAGAAAACATTAGTGGAAATTGAAAAAGGAAGACGCACCCTAACATGGTCAGGTGCAGTTTGTGTCGTAACACTCTTCGAACAGTGCGATACAGTCCAAATGACATTCGGAGATGATGTGAATGAAATTATAAAAACAATCGCTTTTACACACTACAATACAAACTTCCCGAAGACATTAGGCGGAAAAATGTGGTGGCGACAAATAAAAGAATTAAACGGTTATCAAATACAACAAAATATTTTATCTCAACATTATCGAATTTTAGATAAAGAAGACCGCAGAATATGCCATTCATTCGATTTGGATGAAATTGAACAGCGATTTATGGAAATGGCAAAAACATCTCAATAAAGTAAACCTTTAATCAGTGGGAATTTTACTGCCCTTTAATACGGGATAAAATAAATTTCGGAGTATAATTCAAATGAAAAAACAGACAAATATCACGATTTTAAATACGTTAATCATTAGCACCTTAGTATTCAATTTATTTATTTTCACATCAAGAATGAGCTTTTTACCTTGGTATATTGAGGATGGATGGGGATATTTAGGATTAGTATTTACATCCTTTATTTTCTTACTTTGCTTCTTTCAATCTTCGAAGCTTCATAACGGTGGAAAGTTAACTACGATACAAAAGTTCATTCCACTTGCTTCTGCCGCACTTTCAATCTTTGTTCTTATCACTCCATCAAGTGATTTTATGACTATACTAGCTAATCTGATCAATACAATCATATTAACAATTTATATAACTGTATTTCAAACAACACCTAATGTAAGTAATAAGGAGCTATTACATTAAAAGGGAGAGTTATTTTACAAAATAACTCTCCCTTTTATACTACTCTCAATAAGCATAAACCTTTAGTCTATTTACTTGCTCATCACTGTACTTCTTCTTTGCTTATACAAATAAATACCACTTGCAACAACAAAAACAATCCCGCCAAAATACGCGCCATACTTTATCGCAACTGCTACAATACTTTCAATATGTTGTCCAAATAAAGAACCGAGCACAAAATAAACAAGTGTCCAAACGAACCCTGTCGTATAGGAATATAAAGCATACGTCTTAAATGACATGTTATTCATTCCAACTAAATACGGCACAATATGTCTTACAACAGGTATGAAATAACTTGTAACTAACGCATACTGACCGTATTTTTCAACCATCTGTTGCGATTTTAAAAAATATTTTGCTTTTTTCTTTTTCATTAGCTTATCAAGTACTTTCGTACCAAATACTTTTCCTAATATATAACCTAAAGAAAGCCCTGATACAACACCTAAATATGTTAAGACAAAAGCGGGAATTACATTTAATATGCCTAATGATGATACGAAACCGCCACTCATTACAATCATTTCATCTGGAATTGGCATACCGACGATCCCGAGCCATAAACAGAAAAATAATGCCCAATAACCGTACTGCTCAATGTATGATAATAATTCATGTAATTCCATTATGCATACGCCCTCCGTAATTCTTTTTTGCAGCTAAAGACGTAAGCCGGCGGAACATTTAACCACACTTTTTTCAATGTAATTTCAGGAAAAAAATGCTGTATAAATCCCTTTTTCACAAGTGAATATTGAAATGTAATAAATTCACCGTTCTCATGTATGGCTTCCATCACATTATTTAAAATACGCTTTGAAACCTCTTCTGGTAAAGAAGTAAAAGGCAATCCCGATAAGACGTAATCAATGCATTCTATATTGAACTCTTCCATATATTTTTTTATATTTTCAGCTGAACCGTGTACAACAATAACGTTCTGCTCATTTTTAAACATTCTCGTTAACTCTTTGCAAAACACTTCATTAATTTCAATCAGAAGAAATATTGTTTCCTTCTTCTTTCTCTTCATAATCTCTTTCGTAAAGACACCTGTACCAGGCCCTAACTCTACGATGCATTTCGCTCTATTGAAATCAATTACATCTACCATTTTCTTTGCTAATATTTTTGAACTTGGCGCAATTGCACCAGTATGTTTCGGATGTTTAATAAATTCATGTAAGAATGTTATGAGTTGCATGTAAATCTCTCCCCATTCGTTCAATAGTTTTTAACTTGTTTCTAAGTATAACTATCGTTTCTTAACAAAAATTGAGGAGATTTCTTAAGATTTTATGAAGAATGAAAAAGCATTATCTATCATTCTTATACATAAAACATTTCATATTCCATATATAAATATCTCTTTTATATTTATTAATTTGGTATAATGGATATAAAAACAACTTTTATGGAAGGTACCATTGCTACGTCTATTTTCACACAACATCTGTGGAAATTAATCTGTAAATCACCTTTCACTCCTATCCAATATATGTAATTCTTTTCATGTAAGTAAAAAATTAAAATAATAAGAAATTTATATCTTATAGAAATGAATGTAGATCTAAGTATGAATATGTGGTATTTCAAAACTATTTAAAAGGAGAAAATAATGAATAATTCCATCGACCTACAGCACTTATGTGATCTTGTACATAGTACATTTCATGTTCCTGTTCAGTTTCTATCTACTGATAAAAAAATTGTATATGAATCTACTTCTCATACGATTGGTAGTCCCTTTTATTCTTCTAAAGAAGAACATCTTAATGAAATTTATCAAGAAAACACTCCTTGTAATTTTCCAATTTTCAAAGGAAATAAGTATCTTGAGAATTTCATTAGTATCCATATAACAAATCATGAACATGTAAAAGGAACTATAATAGTCGGCCCCACTACCTATCCAAAGGTATCAGATGAAATGGCCATCAAACTTATGGAATATTTTAATTGTACTAATATACAAAAAGGAATAGACTACTATCAATTTCTACCCGAGATTAAAAAAAGTACTCTAATTGATATAAGTATTTGGTTACATTACGTAGTTTTCAATGAAAAATTAGATAGAGATATTGTTTGGGAAAAAAATAAATTACTAGAAGATGTTTCTTACAAAATTGTAAATCCTGATTTATATATTTCAAAACGTCGCCGGCATGATCCGCAAAATTATGACATATCATTGGAACGTAAATTTTTTTCAGCAATTAAAGAAGGAAATAAAGAAAAAGTAATACAATATGCGTATTCATTTCCACAAGAGGATGCGGCGATTTCATCAAAAGGAGATCAACTCAGAAACCAAAAAAACAATGGTATTATCGCAATTACTTTAGCTATTCGATATGCGATAGCTGGTAATCTTCCATCACATATTGCTTTTTCACTTGGTACTTTATATATCCAAACCATTGAAAAACTAGATAACATGTACTCCGTAAATAGATTAATTGAAGATGCCTTATGTACTTTTGCAGAACGTGTTACAGAATATAGTAATCAAGCATATTCTAATTCAATAACTACATGCCTAAATCATATTCACAAGCATATTTACGATGAAATATCTCTCAATGATCTTGCTAGCCTTTTAGAGATTTCTCCTACTTATTTATCTAAGTTGTTTAAAAAAGAAGTAGGGATTCCTTTAAGTGAATACATTCAAAGGGAACGAGTAGAAGAAGCCAAAAAGTTATTAACATTAACAACATATCCACTATCGGATATTTGTGCTTGGCTTAATTTTAATGATCAAAGTTATTTCACAAGAGTTTTCAAAAAAATCACTAGTATGACCCCTAGACAATATCGGGAAAATCATACTGTAATATAGAAGCGATTTCTTAACACTAGGTGGGATAGATATAATACTAGCTCACCTACATATAAAATTCACCAAGTCAATACATCCTATCATTTGTGAGTAGTAATACTCTCACCTCAAAATCAGTCGATTGTTTCTTCTTTTTTATATTCTTTCTATTTATCTTTACACGCCCCTATTTCCTTTAATCCTAATAAAGTTCTAGCCCCTTCAAAAAAGTACAATAATGACAAATAAATTACTATAAATAAGTTGATAAATTTGATAATTTTTTAATACTAAGCTAATTCGCCATAATTTCTTCATTATATAAGTTTTATAGCTGACTACTTCTCAAAATAGGCTCTTTATACAGTGTGTACAGTTCAAGAACATAAGAAATTTAGCGCTTAAATTAATAGTAATTAAATAGTAACTGTTCTTCCTAAGTTAGAAAGATACAGAAAATATATTGTTAGGAGAATATAAGGCATGAGTAGCGCAAATATATCAAAAGATAGCGACACTTCGAAATTGAATCAAATGACTATTACACCTGAACAATCTGCTGGCACACGCAAGGTTATTAAAGGACCAATAAGAGTATCACCACAAAATGATAGGGAGCGGATTGAAGATCTTCTATTACAGTCATTCATTTCCGAAAAAGAAATATTAATCACTTATTATGAAGATCGTTATTTTCCCTCAAGCCGTATGACTGTAATTGAAATAAACCCTTTGAAGCGTTATGTAATATGCATAGATACCTTTGACTATAAACATACCTTTAATTTTATAGACATAATTGATGCGCATTAATTATGTCTATAAAATTCATGCTATTCCCATCAAGTAATATGTAACACTTCATTTATATCATTTTATTAATATAATAAGAATAACAAACTTATAGTACACAAATTCTGTATGCCTACTCCCTCCTCAAATGTTATTTGGTTTATCTCTCACTAGCGCTTATCAAAACAAAAAATAGTGATTCACCTGACTAAAAAAATCAGGTGAATCACTATTTTATAGTCCTTATTTCCTTACAGCTACCATCTATTACTTCGCGCTCACAATCTTATAATAAGAGCGAACTGTTAAGAAGTAATATCCAATATAAATGACGCCATATACTCCGATACTAATTAGGAGCGGAATCATAATTTCGAATGGTAATAAGTTTGCTAAGCCTTTTAGTGCAAATAAGCTATGCAGAATTCCGATTACTAACGGAATCGCAAAGATAAAGCTTACTTGTTTTGCAATAGCTTTTTTCATTTCTTGTTTCGTTACACCAACTTTACGAAGTACGACGTAACGCTCACGATCTGCATTTGCTTCAGTTAATTGCTTAAAGTAAATAATAGAACCTGTTGCCAGTAAGAATACAAGTCCTAAGAACATTCCGATGAACATCATGAGTCCCGTTCCTTCAAGCCCCATTTGGAAACCAGTATAGAAATCTCTAAATGATGGTACCATTTCTGATTCACCAGCTGGCATCACTTTTGCTAACTTTTCTGTTAATACTTTACTGTTTCTTTCATCTTTTACATCAATATTTTTTACAGTACGTGTTCCAAATGCTTGTTTCGCCTGTTCATACATGTCATCTGAAACGACAATCACTAATTCACCTAAGTTCGTAATTGCTGTATTATTTGCACCTTGAATCGTTAATGTCTTCGTTTCATTGCCAATTTGGAATACTGCTTTACTTCCTTTATATTGAGGACTAAACTCATACCCTTCAATATAAGAGCTGTCATATATAAATGCTTCACCAGTAGCTACATTCACTGTTTCTGCATCGATTTTTTTAGCAAGTTTATTAAATTCGGACTGAGACATAAACTGATATTTCTCTGAAATCGTGTAGTTTAGATTAAGAATGAAGTCCACTTTATCCCCTTCAAACTTTCCTTTTACAGGAACCGTCTCAATTTCAAATTGATCTTTGACAGGGTGATTCGCCTTCTCTTCAGCAAGGATCGCACTTACTTTCTTATCTAGCTCTTCATCTTTTTTCTCATAAGAATAACTGTACGGCGCAGCTACTTTTGATTGCGTAAATGTGTTGTAATACATCGTAACTGACGTACCAACCGCTGTTAATGTCACTGCACTTAAAATAGAAATTGTCGCCAGTGACTTTGCATTTCCTTTAATACGATATAGTAACTGTGACGTCGTTACCATATTCATACCGTTATAAAACGATGATTTATTATTTCTTGCACGTTTCAATACGAATACTGTAAAGAACATAAATAGTAAGTACGTACCTACTACTGTCGCCAGTAAAATGTAAAGTGCGACTACCATAAAGTCGGCATACTTAAGTGCTTTCACATACATTAATGCTAAGAAATAACCTGAACCGATTAAGAAAACTGAAATTAATGCCATAATTACTGATCCTTTTGGCATTGCTTCTCCTTCACGTTCAGCGCGGAAAAGTTCAATTAGCTTGAATCGATAAATTAAACGATATCCTTGAAGTGATGTATACAATATAATCACAAAGAAAATAATTGCTGTATCAACAATTGCAGCCATCGGTACTTCAAAATGTACATTTAAGTTTAATCCCATCATGCTTACTAATAATTCAAGGAATAGTTTCGAAAGGACGCTACCAACCGCAATCCCTATAATTAAAGACATTAATCCCATTAACATGTTTTCATAAAAGAGCATTTTACCGATTTGTCTTTTACGAATACCAAGTAACGAATATAGTCCAACTTCTTTTTTACGCTTTCGTGTAAAGAAGCCGTTCGAATATATAATGAACACCGCTACGAATATAATTAGCATGACACTGGAAACTTGAAATGCACCGCTAATTTTTTTAGAACCTGCCGCAGCTTTTTCCATTTGTGAATTGTACTGCAACGCCTTAAATGTAAAATAAATGACGATGCTAAAGATCATAGATGCAAAATATACAAAGTAGTCTTTAAAGTTCCGCTGTATGTTGCGGAGGGCAATGCTAGATAAGGTCATCAGCCATACCTCCAGAAATAGAAGACATTACGTCAACGACTTTTTGGAAGAACTGTTTACGTGTTGATTCACCGCGGTGCAATTCTTTATATAGTTCACCATCTTTAATGAAAATAACTCGTTTACAATAACTCGCCGCAAATGCATCGTGCGTTACCATTAAAATTGTAGAGTTATCATATTCATTTAACGACTTCATACTTTCTAGCAAGTCAGTTGCCGATTTTGAATCAAGTGCTCCAGTCGGCTCGTCTCCAAATATCATACTAGGACTTGTAACAATCGCACGCGATGCTGCGCAGCGCTGCTTCTGTCCACCAGATACTTGATATGGGAACTGACTTAAAATATGATCAATACCGAATTTCTTTGAGATTTCAAGAACGCGGCGATCAATCTCACTCGCTTTCACCTTTGATAACGCAAGAGGTAACGCAATATTCTCTTTCACCGTTAACGTATCTAATAAGTTATAATCTTGGAAGATGAAACCTAAATGATCCCGGCGGAATAACGCCAGCTTATCATCGTTCATCTTCACGATGTCTTTTCCATCAATTAAAATCTCACCGTTCGTCGCATTATCAATTGTAGAAAGAACATTTAAAAAAGTCGTCTTACCCGAACCAGAAGGTCCCATAATCCCAACGAACTCCCCTTCTTTTACTTGTAAGTTAATACCTTTTAAAGCTGAAAATTTATTCCCACCTGTGTCATATACTTTTTCAATATTTTTTGCTTCTAACACTGTTTTCATCTCGACATCCCTCATTTCTTCTATTCTCTATTTTCAACTATATACACTCTCTACTCTTGCCACTATCGATGTTTCTTACACAAACATGACAGTTATGTAAGGCACATAAGCGGAGAAATCAAAATTTAACCTAATGAGCTAAAGTACTTTGTTACTATAACATTGGGATATCATGCCATCCATTCATTCTCCTTACAGGAACATTACAATTTTGTAAGGTTAAAAATGCCCCCTACAAAGTTGTGCATGAAATGTCGGATGGAGCTATTTCATTCTTGCTATTCTATATACAAAGGAGGTCATAGTATGGATTCACTTAAAAATATGAATGCGGCAATGCAGTATATTGAAGACAACCTTACACACGAAATTGATTTTAAAGAAGTCGCAAAAATAGCTTTCTGCTCCGAATATCATTTCAAAAGAATGTTTTCTTTTCTAGCTGGCATATCACTATCAGAATATATTCGCTGTAGACGTCTTACCCTTGCTGCCTTTGAACTAAAAGATAGCAATGCAAAAGTCATTGATGTCGCTATAAAATATGGATACAACTCACCAGATTCATTTACACGTGCATTTCAAAATTTGCACGGAATAACGCCTTCAAAAGCTCGAAGTACTAGTCGTTCTTTGAAAGCTTATTCACCAATGACCTTCCAACTATCCATTCAAGGAGGAAATGAAATGAACTATCGAATTGAAGAAAAAGGGCCATTTCAAATCATTGGTATACAAAAACGAGTACCAATCGTTTTTAACGGTGTAAACGAAGAAATTGCTTCTATGTGGAAAAGTTTAACCCCACAGTCCATTCAAACATTAAAGATGCTTTCAAATGTGAACCCAAATGGAATCATTAGTGCTTCTACGAATTTTTCTGAAGGAAGAATGGAGGAAAAAGGCGAACTCGATCACTACATTGGAGTAGCCACAACGAAAGATTGTCCAAAGCAATTCAAACAACTTGAAGTCGCAGCTTCAACATGGGCTATATTTGAAGCTGTCGGTCCATTTCCTGATGCATTACAAAATGTATGGGGGCGTATTTATTCCGAATGGTTCCCTTCTTCAAACTATGAATTAGCGGAAGGACCGGAAATATTGTGGAATGAACAGAAAGATGTAACCTCTCCAAACTTCAAAAGTGAAATTTGGATACCGGTTTTGAAGAAGTTATAAAAAACAAAGCTGCTTTTCCATGAAAGGAAACGCAGCTTTTATCTACATTTTTAGTTCTTTTTTATAAGCGACATAAGAATATCCCATCGTTAGTCCTACTGCACCAATAATAATTCCAATTAGTAAGAAAGCTTTCCATGCTGCTGGAGCAAAAATACTTAACATCATAATAACTCCTAATACTACAAAAACCTTTCCGCTAAAACGATGCGTCTTCCTCCACACTTCCTCGTTACTTAATGTCCAAGGTGTTTTTATACCTACAAAGTAGTTTGGTTTACATTGTGGTAAATAGTTGCCGATGACTATAAATAAAAGACCAACAATAATATACGGTGTACTATTCATCGGAATGTCATAACCTAATCCCACCCCAATTACGAGCATGTTTACTAAAAATAATACTACTAATACGCTATAATTCATTATCATATAACTTCTAGAAAACTTATCATAATTCTTTTTCTTAGGATCAATTTTAGGAGTGACTGTTAATAAAACATAAGTGAAAATCATAATTCCAAGTAGCAACAGCATTGCATTCAACTTGGAAGTAAAACCATTCGCACCTTCAGTCCCCCAATGAATTATCATAGTATCCGGTAAATTCGGCCAAGCAAACGTCCAAGCTATACAAGCTATCAGAATTAATATAATTGCGAAAAGATGTTTTTTCATTTCCCCTCTTCCCCCTTATTCGTAAACGTAAACACCCAAGTCAATAAATCTTGAAATACAGTTGTGTTTAAAGAGTACATAACGAATTGTCCTCTTTTTTCATCTTGGATAAGTTCAGCATTTTTAAGTGCATTTAAATGATGAGAAATACTTGGCTTTGTCATGTTGAACTGTTCAGCAATTTCCCCAGCTGTTAAATCGCCTTCTTTTAATAAGTCTAAAATTTTTCGCCTTGTCGGGTCTGCTAATGCTTTAAATGCTTGATTCAATGTCTTTCTTCCTTTCGATAATTAGACATTTAGATATTTATCTAAATGTTAAAATGATTTCAGTCAATTGTCAATTATATATAAGGCCCTTTTTACTTTTTCCACTTTTGACCCATACTGTTTACTAGCTTATCTTTCAACATAATGAAAAGACTTGAAACACATGATACACTATAGCTACAATTGTTTTTTTAGGAGGAATATACATATGTATAAAATTTTAATCGTTGAAGACGATCCAAATATTTCATCATTACTACAATCTCACATTCAAAAATATGGCTATGAAGCTGTTGTTGCAGAGAACTTCGATGATATTATGGAATCGTTTAACGCAGTGAAACCACATCTTGTTTTACTTGATGTAAACTTACCAAAATTCGATGGTTTCTACTGGTGCCGTCAAATCCGTCATGAATCTACTTGTCCAATTATTTTCATTTCGGCACGTGCTGGTGAAATGGAACAAATTATGGCGATTGAAAGCGGTGCGGACGATTATATTACGAAGCCGTTCCACTATGACGTTGTAATGGCGAAAATTAAAGGTCAATTACGCCGTATTTATGGTGATTATGCACCAAATATTTCTGAACGTATCGTTGAGGTTGAAGGACTAAAACTATTCCCTGAGCGTCCAGAAATTCATTTTGGAGCTGAGCAAGTTCTTTTAACGAAGAAAGAGGCGATTTTAGCAGAAATGTTATTATCTAAATTCCCTCGTACAGCGAGTCGTGAAGATTTACTAGCCGCTCTTTGGGACGACGAAAGCTTCGTTGAGGAAAATACATTAAACGTAAACATCACGCGTCTTCGTAAAAAGTTCAATGAGCTTGGTATTGAAAATGCTATTGAAACAGTACGTGGACTTGGGTATCGTTTTAACGCAACTTGGAGTGAATAAGCATGAAGTTATTTTTACGTGATCATTTTTCATTTTTCCTACTATATGTATTAAACTTCGGAATCATTTTCGTTCTTTATGATGCAGTAGACGGATTTCAAAATAATAAGTTTTACTTCATCGTTTTAAGCTTATATTTATTCATCTGTTTTCTCGCTTATCGTTACGTTCGTAACCGTAGAATGTATCACAGATTAAGTGAACCACCAGAGAAACTGGAAGATGCGTTTATTGAAAGAGCAACTGCTCCTATGCCACACGGTGTAAACGAGCTCGTTCGTACGCAATATCGTCTATTCCAAAAAGACCTACAAACATTCGAAGTAAAGCAGCAAGAACACCAGTTATTTATTAATCATTGGGTACATCAAATGAAAACGCCTGTTTCTGTTATGCAGCTTATGGTGCTTGAAATGGAAGATGAACATTTAATCCCGAAATTCAAAAAAGAATTAGAACGATTAAATCAAGGACTCGATATGGCTTTATATATGGCAAGGCTAAATAACTTCCATGAGGATTTCCATGTTGAGACGATTTCATTAAAAGATGCTGTAACAAAAAATATTAACGGATTGAAAGAATTATTCATTCGAAACGGAGTCTTCCCTGTTTTAGAAGTACATTCTGATTTAAAAGTTGCTTCTGATGCGAAATGGCTAAAATTTATTATCTATCAGTTAATGACAAATGCAGTCCGTTACTCTGGTGAGCGTGGAAAGAAAGTGTTCTTATCCGCTTATCGAAATGGAAAAGACATTATTTTAGAAGTTCGCGATGAAGGCGTTGGTATTCCGCAAGAAGATATTCGAAGAGTATTTGAACCATTTTACACTGGGAAAAATGGTCGTGCATTCGGAGAATCTACTGGTATGGGACTTTATATTGTAAGTAAAATTTGTGATTACTTAGGTCACTCTGTCAAACTAGACTCTGAAGTTGGTAAAGGAACGACGATTAAAATCATCTTCCACAAAGCTGCAAGTAATCAAGCAGAACATACAGAGAAGGTGACCGAAGCATGATCGTAACATATGCTAGCAAAATGTATGAGAACTTACTCTCATACATTTTTTGCAATAAGACTACATATTTACCTTCTAGCGGGAGGTACATATTATGACATTTTGGCAGTTTGCCTTTAAAAATGTAACGCGCAACTCGAGAGCTTATTTTGCTTACTTTGTAAGTAGTTCTTTTTCCATTGCTGTTTTCTTTTCGTTTGCTGTTTACTTATTTCATCCGAAATTACAAAATTCCACTATGATCTCTGAAATTTCAGGATTAATGATTTTTTCAGAAGTTGTTATTGTTTTGTTCTCGTTCTTTTTTCTACTCTATTCAATCGGATCGTTTTTAAAAGTTCGTAAAAAGCAATTTGGGATTTTAACTGTTTTAGGTATATCAAAAAAGCAATTACATCGACTCGTTTTCACTGAAAATATGTTAATTGGTATTTTATCTATCTTTTTCGGTATGCAGTTTGGATTTGTATTTTCACAATTTTTCTTATTAGTGACAGCGAAAATTACACATCTACCAGGGATATATTTATATCCCCCTACAAATGCTTTCATTTTAACAACGATTGTGTTTCTTGGTCTCTTTATCGCTGTATCTTCATTTACACCCATGCTAATTCGTACGAAAAAGACGGTAAACCTTTTAAAAACAAACAATGTAAAACAAAAAGAAAGAAAACCATCCATATTCATTTCTCTATTTGGTGCTATCTGTTTATTAGGTGGTTATATTTTAGCTGCAAACCCTAAATATTTCTTCTCAATAAACACGCAAGTAGGCGTTATATATATGGTTTCAAGTATTTTTGTGATTCCAGCACTTGTTACAATTGGGACATATTTTTTCTTTTCTCAAATTAGTTTCTTACTTATTTATATTTTAAAGAAAAGAAGAAGTTTTTATATGAAACGAATTAATATGCTTTGGATTTCTGATTTAACAAGTCGTATTCGAACGAATATCAATATGCTTTTTATTGTAGTGATTCTATCTACAGTAGCCTTCACAATGATTACATTTCTATATGGATTTGGAAAATTTATAAAGCTAGAGGTTACGAGAAATTCACCTTTTCCATTTTCTTATTTTTCATATGACGCAAATCCTTTTACTAACGAGCATTTAACTTGGCTTGAGCAGCAGTTACAAAAAGAAAATTTCTCTTATAAAAAGATCAAAGCTGATTTATATGAAACACCACTGAAAGAAGATGAAGGTATAACAACTTACAATGACATCTATGCAATGAAACAAAGTGACTATAATAAACTCGCGGCTGCCCTGCGAATGAAACAACTATTCATGAGCGATAACGAAGCATATGTCTTAAACGGTGGCGCTTATTTCACCTTATTCGGCCAATTTGAGCCAAGCTTCAATAGAAAATCCATTACACTTTCTAGCACAAATACGATATTACAAGTAAAGGGCAATGAACAAGCAGGGGCCATTCCCTCTTACTTTTCATATCAAACTTTAATTTTACCTGATGTTGTTGTAAACAACTTACCAAGTACAACAAAGCGTGTATCAGCGTACAATTATAACGTACAAAACTGGGAAAAGACGTATGAAATTGCTAATGATTTTATGAAAAAAATACAAAAAGATCGAGAGGCATTCCAATACGAAGGCCACCTTATACGCTCCTATGAATCAGCAGATTCATTATATAGAATCACATCAGGGAGTGCTGCATACTTCCTAATCGGGACATTCTTAGGTGTCATTTTCTTTATTGGAGCAGGTAGCGTTCTTTATTTCAGAATGTATACGGATTTAACGAACGAACAAGAAAAATATGTAGCAATTTCAAAAATTGGTGTAACGGATGCGGAAATGAGACGCTCTGCAACAATTCAACTTAGTATTTTGTTTTTCATTCCATACATTATGGCATCCATCCATACGATGTTTGCGACAAAAATGCTACAAGATGTAATTGATTTATCATTGTTCACTGAAGTTACAGCCGTTCTTATTATTTTCGGAACCGTAGAATTCATCTTTTTCCTATTAATTCGTTCGCTTTACATGCAAAAATTATCACAGTATACAAATGGATAAAATATTTAAAACAATCTTTTCGAAAAAATTTTTACATGAAAAGGGTATCTACCGTACCCTTTTCACGATCACTCTACTAGGAGGTCTAGGTGAATGACATTTTGGCAGTTTGCATTTAAAAACGTGACGCGGAACGCCAGAGCTTATTTCGCCTATTTTGTAAGCAGTGCGTTTTCCATTGCAATTTTCTTCTCGTTTGCAGTTTATTTATTTCATCCTAAATTGCATATGACAGGCGTGAATGCTGCTCTGAACATATTAATGACAATCTCAGAAGTTGTCATTGTATTCTTTTCATTTTTCTTTTTACTATATTCAATCGGTACTTTCTTAAAAGTACGAAAAAAACAGTTCGGGATTTTAACAGTACTTGGCATATCTCCAAAGCAATTAAAGAGGCTCGTATTTCTAGAAAACATGCTAATTGGTGGCCTATCCATATTTTTCGGCATTCAATTTGGCCTTGTCTTTTCACAGTTCTTTTTATTAGTTACCGCCAAAATTACGCATGTGCCTGGTTTATATTTATATTGGTGGCCTACAGCTGCTATCGTTTTGACTATAATTATCTTTCTTGGACTCTTCATTCTCGTATCATCTTTTACACCGATGCTAATCCGTACGAGAAAAGCTGTACGTCTTTTAAAAGAAGGAACAAAACAAAAAGAAAGAAAAGCATCTGTACTCATCTCTCTCTTTGGTGCGATATGTTTAATATCTGGATATGTTTTAGCAGCAAACCCACTATATTTTATGTCACTAGGAGATATCGCCGGGCTTTTGTACGCTGCCTCCTGTATATTTGTCATCCCATCACTTGCTGCAGCTGGGACATATTTTTTCTTCTCACACATTAGCTTCTTGCTCATTCGCATATTAAAGACGAGAAGAAAATTTTATATGAAACGTATTAATATGCTTTGGGTTTCTGATTTAGCAACTCGGATTCGGACAAATATTAACATGCTCTTTATCGTGACGATGTTATCGACACTCGCTTTCACAATGATTACATTCTTATATGGGTTTGGGAAATTCACAAAGTTTGATGAAATAAGGCAAAATCCTTTCCCGTTTACTTATTTATCACATACTGAAAATACGCTTGCCGATGAACATTTAAATTGGTTAGAACAAAAATTTAACGAAGAGCACTTTACTTATACAAAATTTAAAACAGACATATATGAAGTATCTTCAGCTGAGGATAACTCACAGCTCTATTATGCCATTAAACAAAGTGACTATAATGTACTTGCCAAAGCATTAAGCTGGGAAACTCTCACGGTGAATAAGAATGAATCTTATATTCTTATGAAAGACTTAGACGATCAAGTTATTGGAACAATTCATACTAAAGAAAAGAAAAATATTCTTCCACTTACTCAAAACAATTTACAACTACAAGTGAAAGAATATAAAAGTTATAACCCCTTCCCAAACAGCTTAATATACCAATTACTCGTACTATCTGATGAAAATGTAGAAGCCTTATCAACCGCTTCAAAACAGATGAGTGTATATAGCTTCAAAGTTCCAGATTGGGAAAAGGCACATAATATCGGTTCAGCATTTATAACAAAAATTGATAATGACAATGCAGCTATTCAGGCAGAACATCCACCGTTTCATGCAAGTGAAGCAAGCGATTCTCTATACAAAACAAAATTAAATGTTGCTTCGTTTTTCTTAATTGGTACTTTCCTAGGTGTTATTTTCTTTATCGGTGCTGGCAGTGTTCTTTACTTCCGTATGTATACAGATTTAACAAATGAGCAAGAAAAGTATATAACGATTACAAAAATCGGTTTAACAGAAGTCGAAATGAAGCAATCCGCTACAATTCAACTTGCGATTCTTTTCTTTGTTCCTTACATTATGGCATCGATCCATACGATGTTTGCGACAAAGATGTTACAAGAGATATTACATCTATCATTATTCGCTGAGATTACAGTTGTACTTGTAATCTTTGGAACGGTTGAAATTATCTTTTTCCTTTTAATTCGTTCCTTTTATATGCAAAAATTATCACAACATATTAAGTTTTAAAAATAGAAAGGTGATTATTATGGAAGAAGTATTACACATAAAAAACGTCTCAAAAGTGTATGAAGGAAAGGTCCCTCATACTGCTTTAAAAAATATAAATTTACATGTAGATAAAGGAGAATTTGTTGCTATCATGGGACCATCTGGTAGCGGTAAATCTACATTTTTAAACGTTATCTCTACAATTGACTCCCCTACTTCTGGTGATGTCGTGATTAATGGAAAAAAACCGCACACATTTCGTAGAGAGAAACTAGCTATTTTCCGTCGCCAAGAGTTAGGGTTTGTTTTTCAAAACTTTAACCTGCTAGATACACTAACAATCGGTGAAAATATCGTACTCCCTTTAACGTTAGATAATGTTCCTTTAAAAGAAATGGACGAAAAACTCGATAACATTTCAAAAAAGCTTGGGATTGATCATATTTTGGACAAGCGTATTTTTGAAGTTTCTGGAGGACAAGCGCAGCGTACTGCAGTAGCACGTGCTGTTATTCATCATCCTTCACTTCTACTTGCCGATGAACCAACAGGAAACTTAGATTCAAAAGCAGCAATCGATGTAATGGAGTTATTTACGAAGTTAAATAAAGAAGAAGATGCAACAATTTTAATGGTTACGCACGATCCATTTGCAGCAAGCTATTGTAACCGCGTTATTTTCATTAAAGATGGTGGGCTTTACAATGAATTACACCGCGGACTATATCGCGAAAAATTTTATCAAGAAATATTAGATGTTTTAGCATTATTAGGAGGAAGGCGTGGATGACGTTTTGGCAATTTGCATTTAAAAATGTCTCACGTAATTCTAAAGCATATTTTGCTTATTTTGTAAGTAGTGCTTTTTCTATAATGGTTTTCTTTTCATTTGCTGTCTATTCATATCATCCGCGCCTACAAAATATTCAGAGCTATCAAGAACGAGATACCCTGATGAACTTAGCTGGTTCAGCCCAGTTTGTCATTGTCTTGTTCTCATTCTTCTTCCTGCTTTATTCACTTGGAACATTTTTAAATGTAAGGAAGCAACAATTCGGGGTATTAACCGTTCTTGGTATATCAAAAAAACAATTAAAGCGACTTTTATTTACTGAAAATATGATAATTGGAATACTAGCTATTTTTGTTGGTATACAAGGCGGGCTAGTGTTTTCTAACTTTTTCTTACTAGTTACTTCTAAACTAACAGGTGCGAAAGGCCTCTACTTATATTGGCCCACAAAGGCAATTATCGTTACAACAGTAACTTTTATTATTTTATTTTTCATCGTTTCTACATTTACACCGATGTTCATTCGTACTCGTAAAACTATTCGACTAATTAAAGTTTCTAAAAAAGAAACGGAAGAAAAAAGACCATCTATAATAATCTCATTGTTTGCCTTAACTTGTTTAGGACTATGTTATTATATTGCTGGTTATCCGCAAGGCTATGTAACGGAAAAAAATGTACAAAATGGATCTGTATTCTTTATAATATTATCTATTTTGCCACTCGTAGTCATCGGGACATATTTTTTCTTTTCACAAACATTTCTTCTCTTCATCTTCATTTTAAAAAAACGAAGAAAGTTTTATATGAAACAAATAAATATGTTATGGATTTCAGATTTGGTTGCTCGTACTCGTAGTAATATTAATGTACTTTTTATCGTTTCCATGTTATCTGCACTTGCATTTACAATTATTATTGGGTTGTTTGCTGCTAATAACAATACGAAAGCATCCGTACTAGCGCAATATCCTGTCCCCTTTACGTATACATCAGAAGGTGACAATTACCTTGAACAAAAGCATATTACTACAATTGAAACTGAGCTTACGAGTGCCAATTTTGAATACAAGAAATATAAGTTTACAGTATTAAAAGACACAGCATCGAAAAAAGATATTTTACTTATGAAAATGAGTGATTATAATACAATTGCTAAACAATTGAAGAGGCCGGAAATCACTCTTGATTCTACACAAGTTTATATTATTTCCCGCCATTCGCCAGAGCTTTTAAATCTTGTCTCAAACCCATTTGCAAAACAAGATACAATTGCACTCGGATCTAATAAAAAAGAATTTCATATTAAAGGATTTATTAATAAAGGGATAGAACCATCCTTTGCATTCCCCCATTTAATTGTTGTACAAGATTATGTTTTTGACGATATGATTCCTCATATTGAAACGACCGTAATCTATAACTACTTCGTAGAAAACTGGGAAAATGCAATGGTTCCAACAAAAAATATGTTACGTGCTATTGGTGATGATGCACGTGAGTTCTACGAAAAACATAAAGAAGAGAAAGCGCAAGTTCCTTTCTACATATATACGGCTACTGATGAACTAGTTCACGGTAAAGAACATGCAATTGCGAATTTCTTTATTTGGGCATTTCTCGGCTTTATTTTCTTTATCGGTGCAGCTAGCGTTTTATATTTCCGTATGTATAATGACTTAACAAGTGAAAAACAGAAGTATATTACGATTACAAAGCTTGGATTGACGGAATCCGAAATGTTTCGTTCTGCAACGATTCAGTTAGGAATTTTATTTTTCGTTCCTTATATCATCGCGGGTATTCATACAGTATTTGCAATTAAGTTTTTACAAAGCATGTTTTCTTTCTCATTACTAAAAGAGGCCTTCATCGTACTTACTTTCTTCGGGATTATCGAGATTATTTTCTTCCTCTTAATCCGTTCTCTTTACATCAATAAATTATCACAGCATATTAAAACGTGAATAAAATAGCCTTGTGCAATATGCACAAGGCTATTTTCAATAGTTTTTAAATAATTAGCAGCAATATCCACCATAGCCGCCGCCATAACCGCCGTAACCACCATAACCGCCGCCACCTCCGCCGAAGCAGCTAGCACCGATAATGATTAATAAAATAAACAATACGATTAGAAGCGCAAAACCGCCTCCGCACCCACGTCTGCGGTCGCAATCATCACGTCTACGGTCGCAATCATCATGTCTGTGTTCACACTTTTCGCCCATTACTCTATTCCTCCTTTAGTATCATTCATAACAAGTTCAACTTGCTCTAAATGAGGGGATTCCATTTATATTATGTTTTCAGGGCAAATCGGAAGCTTGGCACTCCTAAAAACGGGCTTGTTTCATGAAAAGAGCCCCAACACAAAAAGAGGATACCTTTAAATAGGCACCCCCTTCTTCTAAACAAACATATTAAGTAAAAGCGCAAAGCCAAATGCAATAAATGATAACAATGTCTCCAACACCGTCCACGTTTTAAATGTTTCCTTTACCGTTAATCCTAAATACTCTTTTACAAGCCAGAATCCTGCATCATTTACGTGAGAAAACATTAATGAACCTGCACCGGTTGCAATAACGAGTAATTCTAAATTTACACCAGACATGTGCTGAATAACCGGTGAAACAATTCCAGCTGCTGTCGTTAATGCTACAGTAGCTGAACCTGTTGCAATTCGGATTAATCCCGCTACCATGAACGCTAAGACGATCGGTGATAATGAAATATGTTCTGCCATTTGAGCGATGGCTGTTCCAACGCCGCTTTCAATTAATATTTGTTTAAATCCACCGCCTGCACCAATTATTAAAATAATGGAACCGACAGGTAGTAAACTTTCATCTGTTAATTTTTTAATCATCTTTTTATTAATTCCTTGTTTTATGCCAAGCAAATAAAACGCTGCGAAACATGAAATAAGTAAAGCGATTACCGGACTTCCTACAAATACTAAAAATTCAGTTATTTTTACCGGTAATGAAATATATGGTGCGACTACTGATAAAATCATTAAGACTACTGGTAATAAAATGATAAAGAATGAAGCTTTACGACTTGGCAAATCAGTAGATACTGTTGTAACACGAACAAGTTCTGGTTCATTTTCAGGTATAACTCGCTTATGTACCCACTTTGCAAATACCGGTCCTGCGATAATTGCTGTTGGTAACGCGATAATTAATGAATACAATAGTACCTTTCCTAAATTCGCGTTATAAATCCCGATTGCTGTCATCGCACCTGGATGCGGCGGCACTAGCCCATGTACAATCGATAATCCAGCAATAACAGGTAACGCAATTAACAATATATTTTGTTTCGTTGTTTTTCGAATTGAAATAACAAGTGGTAATAAAATGACGATTCCCACTTCAAAAAACACTGGAATCCCTATAACAAATCCGGCGAATAACATAGCCCAAGGTAATTTTTTCACCCCGAAAAATCTAATAAAGAAATCTGCAACTTGCATGCCAGCCCCTGAATCAGACATCATTTTCCCTAAAATTGTTCCGAGAGCCAAAATACCAACTAAATGCCCTAGTACACTACCAACACCAGTTTCATAGGCAGTAACAATTTTGGTCAAGTTCAGTCCAGACATAATAGCTAAAAATAGACTAGCAACTGTTAAACTAATAAATGCATGCCACTTCCACCACGATACCCCTAAAATAACAATTGCGATCGCAATTAACGTGACGATTAATAAGTATATATCCATATCCCATTCCCCTTCGATATGAAATTTTTTTACAAAAAAAGAGGGAATTGGTCCCTCTTCATTTTTTACACATCATAATTTACAACGTAATGCTGCATTTCCGTATTGTAGTAGCCTTCACTATATTCAATTACTTCGCCAACTTCATCGTAAGAATAGCGCATACGTTTTAATAACGCTGTTCCCTCTTTTTCTCCTAACGCTTCTGCAACAAAATTAGGCGCAAATCCAACAGCGAATTCATCTCTGAAGTTTTCTAAATGTATACCACGGTCCTCGACTAGATCATAGAGCGATTGTAAGTCAAAGTCCGCTAAGTCTGTACTTGCCATTTGTGCTGAGAAATAGTGCGTATAATGAATGTACGGAGTATCATTTAAAGCATATAGACGCTCAATACGAAAACTCTCTTTACCAAACAAACGAAATGGTACTGTTCCTTCTTCATTATGAACCACTTCTGCCTTTAGCAATTTCTTTTGTACTTTATAGCCTTCTTCCACTAACACTTCTGTAAATTTCTTTCCCTTTGAAAGCTTTGTCGCAGAAGTATTTCGAATGACTTTCGTTCCTTTACCGCTTTTCTTCTCTAAATACCCTTCTTGAACGAGCTCTTTAATTGCATTTCGTACTGTAATTTTACTCACTTTGAACTCTTCTTCTAATTGTGGTTCAGAAGGAATATTTGTATGAATGGCATAAACACCATGTAATATTCGATCACGAATAATATTTTTAATTTGTAAATATAATGGACCTCTTTTTCTCGTTACGTTCACCGTTACACCCACTACCTTTCTACATCACCTACTGATGCCGTCATTGCCCGAAGTATATCTTTCTCTGATGACATTGGCGTATCACCGACGATTGTATGTGCAAGCATTCCAGCTGCTGACGCAAATGAAACAGCTTTCTCTGGTGCAAACTCTTCTATCTCGCCATGAATAATTCCGCTCGTATAAGCATCTCCAGCACCTATTCTATCATATACAGAAAACGTAAGTGTTTTGGCAAAAGTGAACGTTCCATCTTTACATATGAATCCGCGAAGTGAGTGTGTATTATCGCTATTAATAGAACGATGTGTACCAGCAATTGTAGCGATATTATATATTTCTGCGACTTTTGGAATAAGATCAACAAGTTGTGCTTCTCGCTCTGTCTCTTCCGTTTTCATTCCGAGAACAAACATCGCATCTTTTTCATTCATCATTACAATATCGGCAAGGCCTAGCATTTCTTCATAATGAGGCTTCGCCTGTTCATACCCATCTTCTCCCCAAAGCGATGGACGATAATTACAATCAAAGACAACAGTGCCTCCGTTTTCCTTTACTGCTTTCGCTAACGATTTCATATGGTGACGAACAGTATCATTCATCGCAAGTGTAATTCCGCAAAAATGAACGATATCAATTTCCTTAGCGATTTCTTCAAATTGGTACATCTCTTCAGACGCCGTATTGAAACTACTTTCTAATCGGTTAGAATACGTAACGCGGCTTGCACGTGCGCCAAATCCATTTTCTAAAAAGTACATACCAACATATTTACCGCCTCTTGAAATAAACGGTGCTTGAATCCCTAGTTTTTGAATGTGCGATACCGCCGCATCTCCAACCGAATTTTCCGGTAAAGTTGAAATAAGAAGCCCTTCATGCCCTAGATGAGAAAGTGCTGCTGCAACGTTCACACCTGTACCTGAAAATGAGTAATTTAATGAGTTTGCTTGCGATAGCAATTCATACCCTGGCACTTGCAGGCGCATCATTACTTCACCAAATGCTGCAATTTTCTTACGCATATTGATCAACTAACTTCTTCACGACCGCTAGTAATTCACGAACATCTTCTGTTTTCGTATTACCAGTTTCTTTATCAATAATAGAAGAGTACACGTGCGGGATAACTTGCTCTACGTTTGCTTCTAATGCAATACGTACAATTGTTTCAAAGTTTTCTTTATCAATTCCGCCCGTTGGCTCTAATGCGAACCCTTCTTCCGCACAAGCTTTCGCAACAGCGCGATATTCTTCTTCATGAGCTAAGCCTTTCATTGGGAAGTATTTCAATGAATTCCCGCCCATATCACGTACAAGTGCGATTGCTGTTTTAATTGGAACGATTGCTTTTTCTTCTCCAGCTGCACTAATTGGACCAGTAGAAATATTTACGTAACCTACTTTTCCTGTTGGTGATACTAAACTATTAATCCAGCTATCTTTTCCGCCAAGATTTGCGCGCGTCGCTCCAACTGAAGGGAACACTTGGTTAATATGACTACCAGGATAATGCTTCGCAATTTCAGCTACAACTGCCGCTTGGCGATTATCTCCTGCTCCAAGTCCAATTGATACAGCGTCATCAATTTCTTTTCCGTATGCTTTCATTGCAGTTACTGCTTCTTCTACTGTCGGATAGTCTTTTGATAACACACCGACTACTACATAACCTTCTGCTGCTTCAAAAATATCTTTCGCATTTCGGATATTGTTCGCTAATACATTTAATGCTACGCGGCCTTTATAAAAACGTTTTTGAATGTTTGTCATTTTAATTTCCCCCTACAATTTCTCTCATTTTTTCTTCAATCACATGTATATCATCACCTTGAAGTGGACGTGGATCGATATCAAAGAACCCTTGTCTTATTCCGTAATCACGTGTGTAAATTGCGATTTCCCCTTCGCGTAATGCCGTCACAACATCTTTTGCTGTTTTATTTAACTCTTTCTCGTTAATTTGAATACGCGCTCTAAAAATTGCTCTTCCAGCTTCATCTTGAACGATTGTTACATTTACACCGTTTAACTCTTTCAGCGGCATAAGCACTTGTAACAACTCTTTTTCTTGCTCACTCTTATCTTCTTTTACTCCGTACTCATCAAGCGCTTGAAGTAAACCGAAAGTTGTTTCTTTCCCAACTTTCATACTTCTACCGCTGCAATGTAATTGCACTTTCAACCATTCGATATATTTTCGTTTACCGCCGACAATACCGGAAGTAGGTCCTTCAATTGCCTTTGAACCGCTATAAATGGCTAGGTCTGAATACTTCACGTATTTTTGAATATCTTCTTCAGCTGCCGCATCAACGATAAGTGGTACATTATTTCGCTGTGCTACTTCCCACGCTTCTTCAACAGAAATCATATTTTTTTGCACGGCATGATGGGATTTCACATACAGAATCGCTGCTGTATTTTCACCAATCGCATCTTCAATATGCTCTGCTTTCCCTTCATTTGCGTAACCGACTTCAACGAGCTTACCGCCGCCTAAATAAATCATTGTTTCAACAGGAGCACCGTATTGAACGTTATGACCTTTTAACATAATCACTTCGTTTTTCGCGATTACTTCTTGATGAAGTCTTTCACTTTTACGGCGATTTCCTTCTGTAACGATACCAGCGATAGAAAGCGCAATTCCACTCGATGCTGAGTTTACAACAACTGCTGCCTCTGAATCTAGAATTCTCGCAATATGGTCTCCCGCTTTATCTACTAAATCAGCAATTTCCACATAATTTTGTCCACCATGTTTCATCGCATCCATAACTGTATCTGTAGGAGCGGATACACCTAAAATACTCATTCTACCGCTCGCATTAATCACTCTTTTTAATCCGTACTTAGCATTCAATGAATGACCCATTGATTACAACCCCTTTCGTATCAATTCTTCTTTCAGCAATGCGCTGATCCCCTTCTGAATCAATTAACGTAATCGGTTCATCTTTCACCGTAAATAAAGTTAAGTTTGCAATATCTCCTACTTGAATACGACCAAGCTCTGGTTTTTTCAGCCACTCTGCCGCATTTTTCGTAACCGCATCAATTACTTCTTCTAGCGGATAGCCTAAGTAAAGGAATTTCGAAAGAACGTTAGCCATACTATACACTGGACCGTGTATACGATTCTTCCGGTAAATATCTGTACTAATTGTATTAAGGACAATGCCGTGACGCTTCGCTGCCTCTGCTACTTGAAAAGAAAAACTAGCATTACCATGCCCAACATCTAAATGTACGCCGCGTTTCACTGCATCTAACAACACAGGTAGCGGTTTGCCTTCTTCATCAAATAAATTATTTTCTTTCCCGTTTAAGTAATGTGTAATGACATCATCTTTTTCTAAAAGAGGTACAACTTCCTCAATACGCGGAGGAGCTGAACCGATATGTACCATAATCGGCAATGATGTTTCACGAGATAAAGAGCGCGCTACGTGCAGCGGTTCAATTCCGCTATCACAAACGACACTTTTACTCATTCTCGCTTTTAATCCAACGATTACATCTTTATACTTTTCTACTGCATCTATTACTTTCTCTTTATCTATCCATTCCATATTGGATAATTCATCAATTCGTTTCAAACCGATGCGAGAAATATTTAAAAAGGCAAATAAATTCGTTTTTGCCTGCTTTCTACTTTGTACTAAATCTGCGATACGATCAGCTCCGCAGCTTCCCGCATCAACAATTGTCGTTACCCCTTGCTTAACGCCAATTTCATCTACCTCATCGCCATACGGATCAAACTCTGGAAAAGCATGAACGTGTAAATCAATCCAGCCACTCGATACGTAAGTACCTGCGTAATCAAGAACCTTTTCGCCCTCGCCAAAACCAGCTTTCGTCACCTGTGCGATTTTATTATTTTCAACTACAATGTCAATCTCTTCCCCGTTCACACGTTTCACATTACGTAGCACGAATCGTTCTGTCATTGTATTTCCACCCTTTTCTATAAGAAGCCATAAGAATACGCTTACATTAAAATTTCATTTTATATCTCTTTCACACGTTTAGCGTAACACAAAAAAAGGAAGAAGTAAATATAACGTTATAATGTTTAATTCCGATAATGGGTACCATTAGCATTTCGTAAATTTTATATGTTAAGATATTTTTAGTAAATTGAGTCTCTGATTTTCCAAGACATTTCTCTGCCATAAATAAAAAAAACAAAAAGCACTTAAATTGATAGGCTTTTTGGTGATAGATAAATTTATAAAATGAAACTTTAATCAGTGTGGATTAGCCTTCACCAAATTTTGAGGTGGAAATCTTACTGCCCGCAAATAGCGGACTAGAACTAAACAATTGAATTATTAATTAACCAATCAGTAAATAATTTATTTCCTTCACACTCATCTAGATCTTTTGTACGAACATGGAGAATTTCATATCCATACTTATCATAGAATGGATACTTAGAAAATTAATGATTTGATAAATCATCATAGTAAGAAATATCAAAATACACTACCCATAAATTTTCATTACATACTTTATAAGCTATAGCCTCATATGTAAAAACCTCTTCTATATCCCTATAATGAAATAAATGCATATGAATTGAATCGTCAAAGTTATATTTTTTCATAGATATAAGCTCCTTAGACATTATCTAAAATATTTATGTGCATCCACATTAGGAGGACTATGATAATGTAAGATAGGACCTTTTCCATCAATATAATGATAATCTATGGCAAAAACTCGTTTACCAGTAGCTTTAGAACGTACTTGTATTATCATTCCACCCTTAGCTGCTTCTAAAATATATTGCTTTGGAGAATTGAGTGCCTTTTGTACATATGGACGCGCAATCGCCCAGGCTTTATCCGCAGCAGTTCTACCTACTTTTGAAACTAATACTCTTAATGCACCAAGAACAATAGCAGGCAATATTTCCTGCTTAACAACCAATTTGCCAGTAAAAGGATTTTTTTCAACAACAGATTCAACCCTTAGTTTACTTACTTCCTCCTCTAGTTGTAAAAAAACACGGTCATTTACTAAAAAACCATACTCTTTTTCGAAATTTTCAAAATCAAAGGTTGATACTTCGTTACAATACCATCATCTTCCGTTTCAATACTTGCATCAGCAATTGATGGTAAAGTAAAGCTCAGCAATAATGCAGCAGAAATCATCCCCGTGATAAATTTTTTTTCATCTACCATTCTCCCTCCTAAATATATAACAGCAGAAAACAATAAAAATATATTTTTTTATTATCTCGCAATTCAAATGATAAAACATTCAGAAAAATTAAACTAGTCTATTAATAATCTTCAATATTTGTTACTATTAATTTGCATAAAACAATTATTTAATGACATTTAAAATAAATCTCATAACTAATTCACTCGGTGCAAATATAGAGCGATTTATATAATTTATGATTCCTTTTCGTTCCTATTTCAAGCAATCGCCTTTATCAACTGCTTAAAAAGAATGGTCTTAAATCTCATCGATATAAGAAAATGACCCCTTTTTTATAAGCAGATATTGTGTATAAAACAACGATAAAGCATAGACAAGTACCTAATAAAAAAATCGCACTTTAATAAACTTTTTTTAGTAATCCTACTTTTGTATTACTTGCTAGCATGGAAACGATAATTTTTCGTATCCATTGATTTATTTCGCTAGCTTGATAGGCATATGACGGGAGCCAACCATAAAAAAAGCTATCTACTTCAGATAGCTTTTTTCTCTATTCCTGAACAGTCACAATAACCCCGTCCATATTGTTCCCCGAAATTTCATACTGCTTATTCACCGGAACATTCACGTTCATACGATCTGAAACTTTATAATAAGAAACCGTATATTTCTTACCTTCAACCTCAGTTGAAACTTCTTTTTCCTCTTTTAAGAAGTCCAAATATTCCTCTAACGTAATCTTCTTTTTTTGCATAATTGCGCTATGTGGTAAGCCGACATAACGTATGTGCCACGGCTCATATTGAATGCCCGTAATATCACTTTTATTTTTCGGATAACGTAAAACAAATCCGTGCTTCCATACGTTCTCTTCAATCCATTTTCCTTCAGGAGCTTTCTCCATTTTCTTTTGAGTAGACCCAACGTCGAGTGATAACCCTAAATTATGTTCACTATATCCTGCTGGAAGTGCATAATCAGATCCCATTTCTTTATATAATTTACTTTGTTCTTGAAAATCTCGGTAACCGCTACTCATTAAGAAATGCTGTACTCCATCTTTCCCAGCTGCATCGACAACGTTCAAAAACTTTTTTACAACACCCTTTGATAAGCGAAGATTTCTATCAAATATTACATAGCCTCTTACTAATTCACTATTGTGATTTACATTTATAATATCGGACCTAACACTATCTTTTTTAACCGGGTAATCTTTATTAACTAATAGTAGATCCCCTTTATAAATTTGTTCCTTTGTGACCTCTATCTTTTCAGTGTTCGCGGCTTTTACTTTGTAATCTTTTTCTGCAATTTTAACATCGATCTCCTTTTGAAATAATGGTGATATATAAAAGCCTACACATGCTGTACATACTATAAAAAGAGAAATAAATACCCACTTTTTCATTTCTAGTTCCTCCTTAACGTAACTTACGTATAGAATAGAAAAAACTATTAAAATAAAAAGTGGGGTAAAGTTTAAATTTTTATTAAATTGCTTTGCTCTCTTCTTTTGGTAATCTCACTTCAAATATCGTTCTAATTACGTTACTTTCAGCAGAGATTGTCCCATCATGCTGCTCGACAATATTTTTCGCAATAAATAACCCAAGGCCTGTACCACCTTGCTGCTCTGATCTTGCCTTATCACCTGTATAAAACATATCAAAAAGATACGGTAAATCTTCTTCTGGGATACTATCTCCGTAATTTATAATTTGTACTACTATCTCTTCACTCTCAATATATCCGTTCACATCAACAAACTTTCCATCGTATCCATAGCGAATCGCATTCGTTAAAAGATTTTCAAATACTCGAGCTAACAATTTCCCGTCACCGTTAATAGGTAAATACGAATCCATATTCAATCTCGCTTCTAAACCTTTTTTTTCTAATAACGGATATAATTCTTCATCTAACTGTATAAGTAATTCACTTATATCAATTGATCTTTTTTCAATTTGCAACATGCCATAATTCATTCTCGTTATTTCAAATAATTCATCAATTAAACTTTCAAGCCTTTCGGATTTCGTAAAAGCAATTGTGGAAAAATGTTTAATTTGTTCCTTCGTCAAATTCTCATCTTTAAGAATTAAATCTAAATACCCTAAAACAGATGTTAGCGGCGTTCTTAAATCATGAGCTAAGTTAACAATTAACTGATCTTTACTACTTTCCGCAAAATCTCCTCGTTCCACTGCTTCTTTTAGTTTTTCACTCGCTACATTAATTTCGCCCGCGATATATCCAAACTCATCATTTGATGAAACACTAACTTGGTTTGTAAAATCTCCATTCGCAAGATGATGAATCCCGTTTGAAATCTCATCAAAATACTTTAAATACGGTCTAGTAAGGAAGAAGAAAAACATAATGGATAGAGGAATAAATACAATTAAAAAGAAATTAATATCCCCAATTTGTCTTACCATTAAACGAAATTGAGCTAAAGGATCCTCATAACGAACTACTGATTTATAATAGAGACGTAGCCCCTCATAAATTAAATACGTTACACCAGCAGCTAATATCATACTTAACGCAAATAGCATAATCATCTTCGAGCGAAAGCTTCTCATCTTTTTAGCCATTGAAAGTATAACCTACCCCCCACACTGTTTTTATTAACTTATCCTTTCTTTTATCTTCCCCAAGCTTTTTTCGCAAAGTACGGATATGTACCATAACTGTATTTCCACTTTCGTAATACCCTTCGGCCCATACTTGCTGAAAAATATTTTCCACACTGTACACTTTCTTCGGATGACTTGCTAATACATATAAAATATCAAATTCTTTTGGTGTTAATTCAATTGGCTCTCCGTACACATTTACTGTTCTTCGCTCTGGATCAATAGCGACTCCGCCAATTTCTAAAGCAAATTTATTCTCCGCTACTTTCGGCTGATTTAACGTAAGAAAGCGGCGTAATTGTGCATTTACACGTGCGACTAATTCAATCGGTGTGAAAGGCTTTGTCATATAATCATCTGCACCTAATACAAGACCTGTCACTTTATCAAAATCAGATGTTTTTGCACTTAAGAAAATGATTGGCATGTGGTGCTTGCCGCGAATCTGCCTCGTCACTTCATATCCATCCATTTTCGGCATCATAATATCTAAAACCACTAAGTCAATTGGCTGAGTTTGAATAATATGCATGGCTTCTTCTCCATCAGCTGCTTTAACGACGTGGTAACCCTCTTTTTCTAAATGTATCTCAATTAAATCAGCAATTTCCGCTTCATCATCAGCTATTAAAATTGAAATGCGCTTCATTTTAGTCCCCCTACTTTATTCTGTTTTCATACGCTCGATTGTAAACTAGTCTATCCAATTTGTACAATAAGAAAAGGCTACCCGTAAGAGTAACCTTGATAAATGAAATTATATCGGCGATTTTTTAAATATATCGACTTACCGACAATTAACGACAAAATCATCCCGCTATTTGCAGGTAGTCAGTATTAATAAAGACTCCCATTCATCGCTCAAAAATAATCCGCTGCTTTGTTATTTCTTCCAACCTGCCCCGATCTACTTCATACTCACGTTCAATACTTTGCGGTACCCTTACTTTTCCGCCTTCAAGCATCACTTCTGGTGAAATGATATCCTTCTCCCAATGTCTACTAGAAGCAGATATATCTCCAGGAATCGTAAAGTTTGGCAAAGAGGCAAGTGCAACATTTTGAGCCCGTGAAATTCCCATTTCTACCATACCACCGCACCAAACTGGTATGTTATGCTCCATACAATAATTATGGATTTGAACGGACTCTGTTAATCCGCCCACTCGCCCTGGTTTAATATTAACGACGCGGCAACTGCCAAGCGTAATCGCAACACGTGCGTCTTCTAAACTATGGATGCTTTCATCCAGACAAATCGGTGTTTCAATTTTCTTTTGCAACTGTGCATGATCAAGAAAATCGTAATCCGCTAACGGTTGTTCAATCATCATAAGTTGGAATTCATCTAGTCGTTTCAACTTCTCCGTATCCGCTAATGTATAAGCTGAATTTGCATCAGCCATTAACGGGATATTCGGAAACTCTTTACGAATTTCTTTCAGCAATTCGTAATCATGTTCTGGCTTTATTTTCACTTTAAAGCGCTCGTATCCTTCTTCCGCGTACTTCTCGATTTGTTTTAGCATAACCGGAATCGTATTGATCCCAATCACAACGCCGACTTCAATTTCAGACCTATTTCCGCCAAGCAATATCGCTAACGACTGCTTTTGACGCTTCGCATATAAATCCCAAACAGCACCTTCAATTCCGGCCTTTGCCATTCGGTTTCTCTTTATATGTTGGAACAAAGACGGTACTTCATTCGGATGAGAGATTTCAGCTTTCAATAAATCTGGTAATAAAAAATCCTGAAGTACATGCAGCGCTGTCTTCACCGTTTCTTCCGTATACCACGGTTCAGAAAATGCAACGACTTCACCAAAACCAATGTATCCATCCGTATCTTCTAATTCAATGACGATACTTTCACGCTTTTCATAAGTCCCGTAACTTGCGGCAAACGGGATAATAAGCGGCATTTCCGTTATATAAAGTGTCGCTTTTTTTATTTCCACCTACATCTCCTCCACTAATTGTCTTAACTCTCGTCTTAACAATTTCTTCGAAGCATTTCGTGGTAATTCCTCTAAGAAACATGCTTTCTTCGGCACTTTATATTTCGCTAATTTCTCTTCGCAAAAACGAAGAATTTCTTCTTCTGTTACCTCTCCACTTTTTACAACAAAAGCAGCTGGTACTTGTCCCCAACTTTCGTCAGCCATACCGACAACCCCCGCTTCTGCTACCGCCGGATGAGAGAGTAACACTTCTTCAATTTGAGCTGGATATATATTTTCCCCGCCAGAAATAATTAAATCACTGCGTCGATCTAATACGTATAAAAATCCTTCCTCATCTAAATAACCGAGGTCACCAGTATGAAGCCATCCGTTTTTAATTGTCTCACTCGTCGCATCTTCACGGTTAAAGTAGCCACCTGTTACGTTCGGTCCTTTTACTACAATTTCTCCTTCAGCACGGGGCGGCACAACTACGCCGTCTTTTTCAATACGAAGCTGACACTGAAATAGTGGTTTTCCGGCTGATCCTACTTTCGTTAACATATAATCTGCTGTTAACGTACAAATTTGCGATGACGTTTCTGTCATACCGTACGTTTGATACACAGGAATTCCTTTTTCCACACATGTTTCTAATAACGGCTTCGGTGCTGGTCCTCCCCCAAGTAACATGCATCGTAAAGAAGATGGATATGTACCTTCGCCAAGTCGTTCTAATAAATCTGTTAGCATTTTAGAAACGACAGAAATAATCGTAACGCCTCTCGTTTGAAGTGCTTTATGAATAAAATTAGCATCATATTTTGGAACGAGTAAAATGCGCATACCGTACATAATATTTTTCATTAAAAGAGATAGCCCGCCAACGTGGAACATTGGCATACAAGCTAACCAACAATCATCATCACGAAGTCCTAAATTAAGCGCGGAACCGACTGCACTTGCCCAGTGGTTACCGTACGTTAAAATAACGCCTTTCGGTTTCCCTGTCGTCCCTGACGTATAAATAATTGTCATCGCTTCTTCTAAAGAGAATTCTTCTTGTATAAATGCTTCCGCCTTCGGTCCTTGCATCACTTCAGCAAATGAATATACCGGAACATTTTTCGTCTCAAACTCTTGATCCGTCACTAAACAAACAACTTCCGCATCACCCATTTGCCAAAGTAGCTCTTCTCTTGAAAGACGCGTATTTAAAAGTACAGCCACTGCACCTATGTAAGATAGAGCGTGAATAACTGTAATCATCTCCATACCATTTTTCATCAGAACAGCCACCTTTTGCGCCCGCTTCACTCCTACATGCGTGAGGTATTCACAAACAGATACTACTTTTTCATGTAACTGCACGAAGGTAACCTTCTCTTCCTCTATTTCAATTGCAGTGCGATCAGGTGTTAAAAATGCACGTTGCATTAACCAATTCGGCATCGTCTCCATCACTCATTCTCCTTTCATGAAAGAAAGAGACCTGATATGACATCAAGTCTCTTAGTTGTTTTGTTTCCGGTGTGACCTTTTGGTTACGTCTCACATTGTGTGCGAGCTGCTTCCGCTTTTGATCTCATCCAGCTACAGCGGCTAGAATGTTCGGTGGCTTCACTTCTTCCTACGAGGCAAAAAGCGCCTCTTTGTCAGAAGTTCCATCCCCCTCACATTCTAAACGAGCCGCTTCCGCTTTTGGTTTGATCACGGGAAACGAGGGAATTGACCGAAGTCCGGAGTGCGTTTTTCTTTGAACGCGTCGCGGCCTTCTTTTGCTTCGTCAGTTGTGTAGTACAATAACGTTGCGTCTCCAGCTAGTTGCTGAATACCAGCTAAACCGTCTGTGTCTGCGTTGAATGCAGCTTTTAGGAAACGAAGTGCCATTGGGCTGTTTGCTAAAATTTCTTGTGCCCATTGTACTGTTTCTGCTTCAAGTTCTTCTAATGGTACTACTGTGTTTACTAAGCCCATATCAACCGCTTCTTGTGCACTATATTGACGGCATAGGTACCAAATTTCACGAGCTTTCTTATGGCCTACCATACGAGCTAAATAACCAGCTCCGTATCCACCGTCAAAGCTTCCTACTTTAGGACCTGTTTGTCCGAATACAGCGTTGTCTGCAGCGATTGTTAAGTCACATACGATATGAAGTACGTGTCCACCACCGATTGCATAACCTGCTACCATTGCGATAATCGGTTTAGGGATTGCGCGAATTAGACGTTGTAAGTCTAATACGTTTAAACGTGGGATTTGGTCGTCACCTACATAGCCACCATGACCGCGAACTTTTTGGTCGCCGCCAGAACAGAATGCACGTCCACCTTCACCTGTTAAAATGATAACGCCAACATTTGCATCATCACGAGCGTGTGCAAAAGCATTGATTAACTCCATTACCGTTTTAGGACGGAATGCATTATGTACTTCAGGGCGGTTAATCGAAATCTTTGCGATGCCATTGTATGTTGAATAAATAATATCTTCGTAATTGCCTTCTTTTACCCATTCAATAGTCATTACTATTACCTCCTTTTATATTTCTGATCTCCGCTATAAGTGCAACTTCCTTCTTGCTGAAAAAAGTATCACTGCATAGTTTTTAGAAATCCCTTTACTATTGTATCAAACTTTTCCGGTTGTTCCACATGAATTGCATGGCCAGCCCCATCAATTTTGACAAATTTCGCATGAGGGATGCATTTTTCGATGTTTTTTAATAGTCGAAAGAACTTTTCATCACTTTCTCCATTCAGTAAAAGGACAGGCATTTTTAGGTTTTGCAATTCGTTCCACCATGAAGGCTGAGCCCCTGTTCCCATGCCGCGAAGACTATTTGCAAGTCCTTTAGGATTGTTAGCAAGTCGTTCTTTTCGCACCGCTTCTTTTACGTTTTGCACTAAACGTTTTTGCGTTTCAAATAGCGGAATATTTTCCCACATCGATACAAAACTTCGGATGCCTTCTTGCTCAATTTTATCGGCAAGTCGTTCATCTTTTTCCTTGCGTTCTTTTCGCTCTTTTGCACTCTCAAGTCCAGCTGTACAGTTTTCTAAAAGAAGCGAACGCACATATTCTGGATATAAGCATGCCATCGTAATCGCAAGTCTACCACCCATTGAATAGCCAAGTATGTGCGCATTTTCAATATGAAGGTGATCCAGTAGTTCTTTCATTTGCAGTGCCACATTTTGAATATCATAATGCGTCACATCTTCAGGACTTTCCGTTTTCCCGTGTCCAACAATGTCTACTAGAATGACTTGAAACTGCTCGCTCCAAGAAGGAATAAAGGAACGCCACGTTTCCATGCTTCCCGTAAAACCATGAAGAAGTAGAAGTGGTTCCCCGCTTCCGACTACTTCATATTCATACGATACACCTTGCAATGTTACTTTCATTTTGATTCACCTTGCAAAGATATAGTAATAACGTCCATTGTTTTTGCCCATAGTTCACGATGTAATTTCAAGTTTTCTTCGCGATTCGTACAAATTTCCACAATGTGTAATCCATTCGTTTTCGTTCCGTTTTGCACTTCTTCTCGGAAGTTTTCCCAACCATTTATACGGCTAAATGAACCACCATACATTTTGACAACATGTTCATAATCAAGCCCAATTGGTGTTCCAAATAATGATTCGAAATGTTCCTTTTTCTCGTATTGTGGTAAGAACGAGAAAATACCTCCACCATCATTATTTACAACAACAATCGTTATATTTAACTCGTGTAACTTTGCGGCTAATAACCCGTTTAAATCGTGATAGAATGATAAATCACCGATTACTAATACGAGCGGATCACAAATAATACTCGCTCCTAAAGCTGTTGAAATGATTCCATCAATACCATTTACACCGCGGTTCGCCATTACTTGAATGTTTTTATCCGATGTGAAGAAAAATGAATCGGTATCGCGAATTGGCATACTATTACTCGCAAATAACGTTGCCCCTTCTGGTAATACACTTACAATATCCGTAATTACTTTTCCTTCAAATGCCGTTTCATATGTTTCCATCTCACGAAGTGTTTCTCTCGTTTTCTCGTTTATATGTTTCCACATTCCGAACCAATCATTCTTTTTCATAACTGGCATTTTCTCTAGTAATGCTCTGCAAAATTCACTGTCACTAGCTTGTACAACTTCTGTCGCAACTAGAGCTGGATCTCTCCATTGTCCAGATTCATCGACAACGATATGAACAGCTTTCGTTTGTTTTTTGATGAACTGTGTTAATGCTTTAGAGACAGGCATTCCTCCGAAACGAATTAAAACATTCGGCTTCCACGTTTCTTTTAACAATTCATTTCGTAAAAATGTATCGTAACAATCTATAACCATCGTTTTATCATGATTACCACTACGGAGGTTAGAAAGTGGATCTGCTAAAATGGGATACCCTGTTTTCTCAGCTACTTTCATAACAACTTCTGTTATTTCTGGATGACTGCCGTCTCCACAAATAATAAGCCCCTTTTCCATATGTGAAAGGCGCCCTACAAGAGAATCTACATATTCACTCGGCATCGTCACGTTCCCTTGCTGAACTACTCCTGTATATTCACCACGCCCTTTATCCCATAAACTTTCTAATGAGAAATCCGGTATAAGCGGCTCGCGAACTGGAAAATTAAGATGAACAGGTCCTTTCGGCGCTAAAAGTGCGCTTGCTATCGTACGCTGCGTCGTCATACGGGCGTAATGATACATTGCTTCACTCGCTTCAGGAAGTGCCATCTCTGTAAATTGCTTCACAAAAGTACCGTATAAATTAAATTGATTCATCGCCTGTGGTGCACCCACATCTCTTAATTCATGCGGTCTATCCGCTGTTAATACGATAAGCGGCACTCGTGAATGAAACGCTTCACATACAGCTGGATAATAGTTCGCTGCTGCCGTCCCTGACGTACATAATAGTGCAACAGGACGTTTTTTCGCTTTCGCAATACCGAGTGCAAAAAATCCTGCTGATCTTTCGTCTACATGTAAATATGTTTTCATTCCGTCATGTTGTTCCATTAGTAAGGCAATCGGCGTTGACCGTGACCCAGGACTAATGACAACATCACATACATTTAGACGCGTCAGTTCGTCCACGAATGCGCCTAAATAGTATGATAATGCTTCTATATGATTGTTCATTTCATTAATTCCTCCAAAGCACCAAGCATCGGTCTAAACTTCAAACTTGTTTCTTCATATTCAAGCTGAGCTACTGAATCAATTACGATACCACAGCCGGCAAATAAGGATGCCTTCTCGCCATTTAATAATCCACAGCGAAGTGCAACCGCAAATTCACCATTTCCTTCATCATCTATAAAGCCAATTGGTGCACCATATAATCCTCTATCTAAAAGCTCTACATCACGGATTAATTTCAACGCCTCATGACGAGGTGTACCACCAAGAGCTGGTGTTGGATGTAATTCTTCTACCATCGTTAAAAGACTTGCATCACCTTTTGCTTCTACTGGCGTATATAAATGGATTAAATTTTTCGTCGTTAATAAGCCTGGGCTCTCCGGAATATTAACAGATTCGCAATGCTCACTTAGCACACCTCGAATCATGTTAACTACATAACCGTGTTCAGCCAAATTCTTTTCATCATGAAGAAGCGTCTCACCATTTTGTTTACTTTCTTCTATAGAATTGCCATGACCAATTGAACCAGCAAGGCACATCGATGTAAACTTCTCGCCTTCTTTTCGAATCAATCGCTCAGGTGTCGCCCCTAAGAAGCATGCTCCTTTATAATCAAAAGAAAATACGTAACAATCCGGTTGCCCAATGCGAAGCGCTTCTAAAACAAGAACGGAATCAATATGCTGATCCATCGTTAATTTTAGCTCCCTTGCTAATACAACCTTCTGCACGTTCCCTTGCTTCATTTCATGCTGCACTTTTCCAATCGCATTCATCCAGCCCTTCGGATCAACTTCTACTTTAGAAGTAACTGTTAATTTTGATCCTTCTAGTGCACATTTACTCTCTTGTAAAATTCTCTCTTCTACAGAAATAATTTCGTTATAAAGAGTTTCTGCACAATCTTCAGCTGAAACGAACTGATTAATCGTTAACCACGCCTTTTCATTTTTTACAGTTAATAAAAATGCTGGTAGTGAAAATGTGGTATCATCAAATTCTTTCCAAAGATTCGTTTTTTCTTTTTCTTGGTCAAATGAAAATCCACCAAATAAAAGAGGACCTGTTCCAAATTCGTATCCTTCTCTTTGTACGAATGCTTTCTCTTTTACTTTATCCCACTCGTCACGAGCAGTTTGAAAGCGTTTGTGAGAAGAATTTGCTATAGTGAAAACAGAGCCAATTCCAGCAAATATTACATGCTGAGCTGGGTCTGCAAAATAACATCTATTTTCGAATGCGATCCTTTTTCCTGCTGCATAAAACAGAAGTGGATCTACCCAATCTATTTGTTTTACAAAACTAACTAATGTTTTTTCATCAGTCGCACGCTTAATAGCTGTAACAAGAACTTCTTGTAAACCTTTTCGTTTCGTTTGAATCACAATTGTCTCCCCCCTATGGGCGAAAAATAGTCATAATTACGCTTGATTTTAAGATACACCTCAAAGGAAAGGCCTGTCAACGTTTAGCATTTCTGAGAAATTCACCTTCTCTTCCTAGAAAATAAACGTTGACACTAAATGATGCTTTTTCTACACTTAATTGTGTACAATATGTGACCAAGGAGGATTCAACATGGAAATGAACGTCGAAACGAATTCCTCTCCTACGGCGCCAAAGCCAAGTAAACAAACAGGCTGGCGAATTTGGTGGAGTTTATTACGTCCCCATACATTAACAGCAGCTTTCGTTCCTGTTTTCATCGGAACAGCTTTCGCAATGCAGGTCGGAGGTATAAATCAAATACATCTTCCTCTTTTCTTTATGATGCTTCTTGCTTGCCTTCTCATTCAAGCAGCAACGAACATGTTTAATGAATACTTTGATTATAAAAGAGGACTCGATCATGAAGGTTCAGTTGGAATAGGCGGTGCTATCGTCCGCGATGGCATTAAACCAAAAACCGTTCTTAACTTAGCATTCGGATTTTTAGGCATCGCAACGCTATTAGGTGTTTATATTTGTATGAACTCTAGCTGGTGGCTTGCTGCAATCGGTCTTGTTTGTATGGCCGTTGCTTACCTTTACACCGGTGGCCCTATTCCAATTGCGTACACACCATTTGGAGAGCTAACAGCAGGATTATTTATGGGTGTCATTATTATTGGTATTTCATTCTTTATCCAAACAGGGGCAGTAACATCAGAAGTGATTTTATTATCTATTCCAAGCTCCATTTTAATTGGTGCAATTTTACTATCTAACAATATTCGTGATTTAGATGGTGATAAAGAAAATGGTCGTAAAACGTTAGCAATTCTCGTTGGACGCGAAAGAGCCGTTGGTGTACTTGCTTCTATGTTTATCGTTGCCTACATTTGGACAATCGCTTTAATCATCGTTAACATCGTATCACCATGGATGCTTATCGTATTCTTAAGTGTACCGAAAGCATTTAAAGCGACGAAAGGCTTTATCGGCAAAAACATTCCAATGGAAATGGTACCTGCGATGATTTCAACAGCAAAAACAAATACAATTTTCGGTCTCCTAATGGGAATCGGATTATTGCTTGGATACTTCCTATAGAAAGGAGCTGCTTATGCGGCTCCTTTTTTCATATACCGACTTCCCGGCTGAAATTCACCTCATAATTCCTACTCTCAACGCTCATACTATGTAAAGAAACTGAATTGTAGGAAGGTGGACGACTATGTTAACTCCACAACAAATAAATCAATTTAAATCTATTCTAGAAAAACAACAGCAAGAAGTTGAACAAACGATACAAAATCATGAAGATGAAAACCGTGCATCTGAACGTGATTCAGTAGGAGAATTGTCTAGCTATGACAACCATCCAGGTGATATGGCTACAGAATTGTACGAACGTGAGAAAGATTTCGGACTCATCGAATTTTGGCATAAACAGTTAGAAGATACGAAACATGCTCTGCAAAAAATTGAAGCTGGTACGTACGGAATTTGCGAAGTGTCTGGTGAGGAAATTCCATTTGAAAGATTAGAAGCAATGCCAACTGCTACAACGTGTATTCAGCACACTACAAATAAATTAGATATGAAGACGCGCCCAGTTGAAGAAGAGGTGCTAGATCCTTCGTTTCATAAGCACGACGAAGATCATTCTGTAGAGTACGATGCTGAAGATGCTTGGCAAGACGTCGCAAATTACGGAACATCAGAAACACCATCCGATTTAGAAAGACAGGATTCAAAAAACTATAATGGCATGTACGTAAATAGTGAAGAAAATGTTGGGTATGTAGAGGATTTCGAAAACTTTATTGGAACAGATATGTATGGAAAAAACCCACAAGTTTTCGCAACAGAAGAACATGAAGAATATGAACAATTGCTTGATGACTTTGAAGAACGCACCTTTAAAGGTGAATTATCTTCAGATGAGTCTGGTTCTAAAGCATAAAAAAAGCATTCCGAAATTCGGAATGCTTTTTTTCGCTAGCTAATTAGTTTTTTGTAACGTTAGCTGCTTGTGGTCCGCGGTTTCCATCAACGATTTCGAAAGAAACTTCTTGACCTTCTTCTAAAGTTTTGAAGCCGTCGCCTTGAATAGCTGAGAAATGTACGAATACGTCTTCTCCGCCTTCAACTTCGATGAAGCCAAAACCTTTTTCGCCGTTAAACCATTTAACTTTACCTGTTTGCATGTCATGTACCTCCTAAATAAAAATGAAACTATGAATCCACATGAAAAGGTGGATATAAAGGACATGAATGTATAACAAGCTTACAGCCTTTAATACAACGTGCTTTATTTCCGTACCACATTATGTAGCTCAATAGTGTTTTCACTATATCATGCTATATCAAAAACGTCAAATGAGAACACTTTCGTCCCATCGTTTTTTATAATTCTAGTATAACCTTAAATTTTCATTCTATTTTTATTCAAAAATTACCAAAACTACAGTATTCTAATTCCTTTGATTTCTGTACAATATAATTACTACATATGATGAGGTGAAAAAATGCAAGCACATGAAATCGAGTATAAATTATATGGCGATGATATGCAGTTTGTTGAAATTGAATTGGATCCAGAAGAAAGCGTTGTCGCAGAGGCTGGCGCAATGATGATGATGGAAGATCATATCGAAATGGAAACGATTTTCGGTGATGGTTCTGGACCATCTAATGGTCTATTCGGTAAATTAATGGGCGCAGGTAAACGTCTCGTTACAGGTGAAAGTATGTTTATGACTGTATTTACAAATACAGGTCATGGCAAACGACACGTATCATTCGCCGCTCCTTATCCTGGAAAAATTATTCCTGTTGATTTAACAGAATATCAAGGAAAAGTAGTCTGCCAAAAAGATGCATTTCTTTGTGCCGCAAAAGGTGTTTCTATCGGAATTGAGTTTACTAAAAAAATAGGAACTGGCTTCTTCGGTGGTGAAGGTTTCATCATGCAGAAACTTGAAGGTGATGGTCTAGCTTTCATGCATGCAGGCGGAACTGTATATAAGCGTGAATTGAAACCTGGCGAGAAACTTCGCATTGATACAGGTTGTCTCGTTGCAATGACGAAAGATGTTAACTACGATGTTCAATTCGTTGGAAAAGTAAAAACAGCTCTATTTGGCGGCGAAGGTTTATTCTTCGCAACGCTAGAAGGTCCTGGAACGGTTTGGATTCAGTCCTTAACACTTAGCCGCTTAGCAGCACGTCTTACAAGCCCAGCAGCTCAAAACAGCGGTGAAGGTAGCGTTTTAGGCGGACTTGGTCGTTTATTAGATGGAAAAGAGTAAGAAGTGCCCTTATAGGGCACTTTTTATTTAGGTGGACTATACAAACCATTTTGGATCATAAAGTATTTCATCGCTTCATTAAGCCACGCCTCTTCTTCTTCCGTATAAGGAGAAGGCATCATATTATTATATTGTTCTTCTACATTCTCTAATTTACCTAGAGAATACATTGTCTCTTCACCGACATACTTAAGAGTCGCTTTCATATGTTCATCAACCAATTTTTGCACTTCTGAATCCTCAATTTGTCTTCCAAATAACCTTTTCACTTCTTTTGCTAAACGCATAAACTCTTTATCAAGTGCTATGTCCTCTTCTTCCGGCTTATTATATAATCCATCAGCCACTTCTTTTGGTACATATTCTTCAAGCCATAAACGCTGTTCGTTTTCTTTTTGGATACTATTAATTAAGCTCATTAATATATTACTATCTACCTCTTCATCTTCCTCAAGGTATACCATTGTTCGTTCAATCGCCTTTATCGAAACTTCAAGTTGTTTTTTCTTTTCTTCAAAGGCTACTCTTTGATTTTGTAATGTTTCTTTTAAGCTTATATTCAAACTTTTCACATTGAGCATGACACGAATTTCTTCTAAACTATATCCTAATACTTTAAGACTCACTATTTTTTGGAGCGCTAATATATCTCTATCTTTATATACACGGTGTCCTGAACTTATATTTTTTTCAGGTTTAAGCAGGCCAAGTTCATCGTAATACTGTAGTGTCCGTATTGATGTGCCTGTTCTCTTTGAAAACTCACCAATTGAATAGCCTTCCTTTTTGCTCATCCTACACTCCTCCTAACAATATGTTTACAAAAATCATACTCCCTCACGTAACTGTAGGTTCAAGCCTTTTTTCAAAAAGAATGAATCAAGTCCCTCACTGCATATATTGAACTATACCTTTTCTTAAGGAGGGCTTTCTTGATGCGTACTCCTTTATCCTTTGATAAAGATACTGCCATATTGTTAGCATCTTGCTGCGATCTAACGTATGAACAATATAAACAAAATGGGATTTTTGAAATACCTGATGGATTCCAATATGTACAAGGCTTTCAAGGAAAAGCGATTCAAACGATGGAATGGTTTGGGTTCATATTAGAATCTGAAGATACGATTATTGTAGCTTTTAGGGGCACACAAACAGATACAGATTGGATTATCGATTCACTCGTCAACCAAAGACCATACCCATACGCTTTAAATAGCGGAAATGTTCATAACGGCTTTCTTTCAATTTATGAATCTTGCCGGGATTCTATTATGGATATGCTCGTGTCATTACCAGCCCATAAGAAACTTCTTGCAACAGGCCATAGCTTAGGCGGTGCACTCGCTACACTACACATACTAGATGCACGTATAAATACTGCCTTCGCACAGTACGGTCTTTATACCTTTGCCTCTCCAAAAGTTGGAGATATCGCCTTTCGAAATTATTATAAACTGCAAGTAGCTAGTAGCTTTCGTTTTGTCAATTTATTCGATGTCGTTCCTCTTCTCCCTCCAAGAAATGTCCATTTTAATGATAAAGACTGGGAATATGCACACGTCCATCACAACATGACATTTACGAAAAATACAAAATCCATTACGAATAATCATTCCATTACAACATACAAAACATGTCTGACCTCTCATTTTTAACCAGTAAACATTTGGAAAATAAATATTTGTATACTATAATAATCTATGAAATTACTTTCGGATGAGGGGACCTTACATGCTAAAATTTTTCTTTGCACTTTTTCTTATAATAATTTTTTCGTTTACAGGTTTCTTTACATTTTCATACTTTGCGACAGGGGAATATGACGGAACAGCTATAATATATACCGCTATCCCATTTCATTCTTAAGCAACATAAGTAAAACGAGCTTAATCTCATTAAGCTCGTTTTATTTTTCTAAGCAAGCGTATCCCTCTTTTAAAAATGAATAAATAAAAGCCCCTTCAAAAGGGGCCTTCATCTAAAAAAGTTTAACAGTATTACCAATACCCCAAATTTCATTACTGTACTGCAAAATTGTTCGATCACTCGCAAAATGCCCCGATTGTGCAATGTTCAAAATCGACATTTCCAGCCATTTCTCCCTATTTTCGTAGGCCCTTCCGACAGCTTCTTGTCTTTCAGCATATGGGCTAAAATCTCGAAGAACGAAGTATTCATCATTTTGAATAACGAGAGAATCATAAATCGCTTCAAATTCAGCTCCCGACTGTGCAAAGAAACCATTCGTTAACTGATTTACTACTTTTTTAATGTGCATATTGTGGTGATAATAGTCACTTGCACGATATCCACCGTTTTGGTAGTAATGAAGAACCTCATCCGCTGTTAAGCCGAAAATGAAGCAGGCATCATCACCGACCCGGTCTTTTATTTCAATATTAGCTCCATCTAACGTTCCGAGTGTAATTGCACCATTCATCATGAATTTCATGTTACCTGTTCCCGATGCTTCTTTACTTGCAGTTGAAATTTGTTCACTTACATCTGCCGCCGGGAATATATCTTCTGCTAAAGAAACTCGGTAGTTTTCTAGAAAGATAACTTTCATAAATTGACTTACGTACGGATCGGTATTTACTTTTCTTGCAAGCTCATTTATTAATTTAATAATTTTCTTCGCATAATAATAGCCAGGTGATGCTTTCGCTCCAAAAATAAAAGTACGCGGGTAAAATGAAAAACTAGTATCCTCTTTTAAACGGTTATACAAGTACAAAATATGAAGAACATTTAATAACTGTCGTTTATAGGCATGTAACCTTTTCACTTGCACATCAAAAATAGAATTTGGATCAATAGTGATCCCCATTTTATTATGAATGCTCTCCGCTAAAATAACCTTACGCTCTTGTTTTACCCCTGCAAGCTTTTCTTGAAAACTAGTATCATGTATGAAGTTTTGCAGTGCTTGCAGCTTAATTGGCTCTTTCTTCCATTCTTCTCCAATCGCTTCCGAAATAAGATTCGTCAGCTGTGGATTCGCCTTCATTAGCCAGCGCCTATGAGCAATTCCATTCGTTTTATTATTAAACTTATCTGGATAAAATTCATAGAACAATCGCATTTCACGCTGCTTTAAAATTTCTGTATGAATTTTCGCCACACCGTTAACGCTATGGCTACCAACAATCGCTAAATGAGCCATTTTTACAAGGTCATGCGCAATAATGGCCATGTCCTCAATACGCTTCCAATCGTACGAATAACGGTCCCAAAGCTCATGACAGAAACGTTCATTAATTTCTTCAATAATCATATAAATTCTCGGTAATAACGGTTTAAAAATGCGAATTGGCCATTTCTCAAGCGCTTCTGATAACGTCGTATGATTCGTATAGGAAATCGTCTGCGTTGTTATGTGCCAAGCTTCTTCCCATGTCAATTTTTCTTCGTCTAATAAAATACGCATAAGTTCTGGAATTGCTAGAACCGGATGTGTATCGTTTATATGAATCGCGATTTTTTCATGTAACTGACGAAGACTACCGTGTCTCTCCCTATGCATACGAACGATATTTTGCAAACTTGCTGATACGAGGAAATACTGTTGTTTTAAACGAAGTATTTTCCCCTCATCATGCGTATCATCTGGATATAAAAACTCCGATACGGCCTCTGTTTCACGCTTATATTTCAAAATATCTTTACAATTTTGCGGGAAAGGAACTGGCTCCGCATTCCAAAGCCGAAGCGTATTTACAGTACTCGTTTCATACCCTACAACTGGAACGTCATATGGTACTGCCATAATAACTTCTGCATTTGTATGCCTGAACTCTAAACGTCCATCAATTTCTAGTGGCTCAACGTTTCCAAAATAACTTACTTCTACGGCTTGGTCATACCTTCTTACTTCCCAAACGTTTTCATGAAGAAGCCACTGTTCTGGAAATTCTACTTGATAGCCATCAACAATTTTTTGATCAAACAGACCATGCTTATAACGAATACCACAGCCATGTCCTGGTAAGTTTAAAGAAGCGAGTGAATCGAGGAAACAGGCTGCTAAACGTCCAAGTCCACCGTTACCAAGGCCAGCATCTGCTTCAATCTCTTCTAATTCGTGCAAAGAAATTCCAAGTTCAAAAAGTCCTTTTTCACATACATCTCTAATACCTAAATTTAATATGTTGCTTCCAAGTAAACGTCCAAGTAAAAATTCAATGGATAAATAATACATTTGTTTTTGATCTCCAGAACGATAACTTTCATTCGTTGCAATCCATTGACTATTCATATACTCACGTACCATATGACCGAGCGTATTATACTGATCACGAGTTGTAGAATCTTTGAAACTTTTCCCATACATCGTTTCTAATTTTTCTAGAAAAGCGGATTTGAAGCTTTCAACATGAGTAAACATTTTTTCACCACCTCAATGTTATTCCATGAGACTTTTATACAATTTCTTGTATGCAAGAGCAGATTTCCCCCAGCTATAATCTTCAGTCATCGCTTGCTTTACAAGCTTATCCCATACCGGTTTATCTTGATAAAACTCAATTGCACGAAGAATCGTATGTAACATGTCATGCGCATTAAAATTCGTAAAGCTAAAGCCATTCCCAATTCCAGTGTCCTCATCGTAAGAATGTACAGTATCATTTAATCCGCCTGTTTCTCTTACAATTGGAATCGTGCCATATGCTAGCGCAATAAGTTGTCCAAGTCCACACGGTTCAAACAGCGATGGCATTAAAAATAAATCGCTTCCCGCGTACACTTGGTGCGCTAACGCTTCATTAAACCCAATATATACTTTTACCTTTTCTGGATACTCGTATGCCATCCATTCAAAGAACTGCTCGTATTCAGAATCGCCTGACCCCAAAATAATACATTGTACATCTTCTTCCATTATTTTACGGAATACAGTACGTACTAGATCAAGCCCCTTTTGCTTCGTTAATCGTGTTACCATCGAAATAACTGGTGTATCTTCTTTTTCTGGTAAGCCAAAATAACGCTGCAATGCGCGTTTATTTTCATTCTTTTCATCTAGCGATTCTGCACTATACTGAGCCGTAATATATGGATCTGTTTCTGGATTATATACGCTCGTATCAATTCCATTTACAATGCCACTAAGCTTATCATTATATTTTCGTAGCAATCCATCTAACTTCTCACCGAAAAACTCATATTGAATCTCTTCTTTATATGTCGGGCTAACCGCTGTAATTTGGTCAGATGCGATAATACCGCCTTTCATAAAGTTCACGTTTCCATAAAACTCAAGCTGGTCACTATGAAAATATTCATGACCAAGCTCCAGTAAGTCATACATCACTTCAGGAGGAAATACACCTTGGAACTGCAAGTTATGAATCGTATATACTGTTTTAATATGCTCATATAACGGGTTATCTTGATACTTTTCACGAAGTAAGAAATTAACCATAGCTGTGTGCCAATCATGGCTATGAAGAACATCTACTTCGAAATCAAGATGCGGAATACACTCTAAAACTGCTTTTGAAAAATAAGCAAAACGCTCCCCATCATCATAATGGCCATATAGAGAATCTCTCTTAAAATAATATTCATTATCTATTAAGTAATACGTAATCCCGTCCTGCTCACCTTTTAAAATCCCGCAATATTGATTTCTCCATCCAAGAGGAACGTTAATTACTTTATGAAGCGTACATCCTTCTCTTAACTCTTTCGGGATAAGACTGTAGTTTGGAAGTATAATGCGAACATTCACTCCTAATTTTTTTAATTCTTTTGGAAGCGCTCCTGCTACATCAGCTAGACCTCCGGATTTAATAAACGGTACACATTCTGATACTGCAAATAAAATATTCACCTGTTGTTCCACTGCACGAAAAGCGTATACATCATAAATCGCTCTTCTTACAGCTTCCTCCCTTCAAGTTTTCATATAGGGTAAAACCTTAATTAGTGGGGGTTTTCTAAATCCCCCACTAATTATGCACCTGCTATTTACGAATAACTGTTGATTGTACTATTTTGTACACTACCTTTTTCTACAACATATGGCTCATCGGCATTTCCTTTTAACACTACGCCGTCGCCAATTTTCACATCTTTATCGATAATAACACCGTCTATTATGCAATTATCTCCAATTTGGCTCTTTTGCATAATAATACTATTACGAACAATTGAACCTTTTCCAATTTTAACAGAACGGGAGACAACACTATTTTCTACTTCACCTTCAATAATACTACCGTTTGCAATCATCGTATTTTTCACTACTGCACCCTTCATATAACGAGTCGGTGGCTCATCTTTTACTTTCGTAAAGATTGGTGCTTCTTTCTTAAATAATTGCTTCCAAATAGAAGGCTGCAAAATTTCTAGACTATGTTTATAGTAACTTTCAATAGAATCAATAATAGCTACATATCCTGTATGCTCGTACGTAGTAATATGCAGTGATTTCCCGCTCTTTTCTCTCACTACATCAAATAAACTGTATTGCTCCACATCTTTATATGTCTCAAATAAGTCTAGCAATAATTGTTTCTTTAACACATATGTTTGAAGCGAAACCCCTTCATGACAAACTTCAGTAATATCTGCAGACGTATGTATATGTCGCTCTAACACCGCTTGAAAGTTTAACGCTGTTACAAGATGGCTATTCGTAATAACAACATATTCTTCTCTGCTTCTTAGAAAATAATCAATATGTCTTCTAAAATGTGCAAAAGATCCAAATTCGTCATGATCACATTGGCAGTTCGGTGGGAATAAAAACAGTCCATCACGCTTTCTATCTAAATCCCACTGTTTTCCTGAACCAACATGATCCATTAAAGAACGATTTTTATGACTTGTAAAAACCGCCACGCTATGAATATTAGAATTCACCATATTTGAAAGCATGAAATCAATGAGGCGGTAACGGCCTCCAAACGGTAACGCCGCTAATGAACGATGCCCTGTTACTTTCTTTAAGGAAGGAAAACTTCCCGTTGCATTAATAATCCCTAACATTTTTTCTCCCATTCATTTCATCCCCCTTTTCTATTTTCCTTCAGCAATTAGTACTACATCATCAACATTTTTTTCTGGACGAATTATTGTCCCATCTTCAATAACCATTTCCGATCCAACAATCGCTCTTTCAATCACAACGTTTTTACCAATCTTTGCCCCTGGCATAACGACAGAATCGATTACCATACTACCTTCTTCCACCGTCACTCCTTGGAATAAAACAGAATGCTTCACGTCCCCTTCAATGACGCACCCTTCATTAATAAGTGACTCTTCTACTTTTGCCTTTTCTGCAATATATTGAGGCGGCTCGTTTGGATTCACAGAATAAATGCGCCAATTACGATCGTTCAAGTTCAACGATGTTTCATCACGAAGTAAATCCATATTCGCTTCCCATAAGCTTTTCACCGTTCCAACATCTTTCCAATATCCTTCAAACGGATACGCCATCAACTTCTTCCCTTCATCTAATAAAAGCGGAAGTACATCTTTTCCGAAGTCATTACTAGATTCAGGGTTTCTTGCATCCATCTCTAAATATTCTTTTAAAATAGCCCAGTTAAAAATATAAATTCCCATTGATGCAAGATTACTTCTTGGAAATTGCGGTTTCTCCTCAAATTCAACAACTTCCATCTCTTCATTTGTATTCATGATGCCAAAGCGACTTGCTTCATCCCACGGCACTTCAATAACAGAAATCGAAACGTCCGCTTCTTTCTCAATATGGTAATCTAGCATTTTGCTGTAATCCATTTTATAAATATGATCGCCTGATAAAATAAGGACATATTCTGGTTCATACTGACTTAAATAGTTTAAGTTTTGATAAATAGCACTTGCCGTACCTGTATACCACTTCACACCTGAAGACTCCGCATAAGGAGGTAACACAGTGACTCCACCGTTTACACGATCAAGATCCCAAGCATTTCCGATTCCAATATAATTATGAAGTTCTAACGGTTGATATTGTGTTAAAATCCCCACCGTTTCAATACCGGAGTTTGCACAGTTACTTAACGTAAAATCAATAATGCGATATTTACCACCAAATGGAACAGCTGGCTTGGCTAAATTTTTTGTTAATGCACTTAAACGACTACCTTTTCCCCCTGCTAGTAACATTGCTACGCACTTTTGTTTTTGARCCATCTTGTTTTTTGCTCCCCTTTCTCGTCTTCACTGGTCGTAATATGGATACGCCAAATGGTGGAATTGTAATTTCTACATGTGCCGCTTGATTATGATATGGCTCTAGAATCGTCTTGAGACGTTTCTTATTAACTTGCCCCGATCCGCCATATTGCGCCGAGTCACTGTTTAAAATTTCGTTATAGTACTCGAAATCTGGTACACCTACTTTATAGTTTTCATATGTAGCTTTCGTAAAATTACATACGACAACTAACGCATCTTCCTGCTTATCCCCTTGGCGGATAAACGAGAAAATACTTTGCTCATTATTATTAGCATCAATCCACTGAAATCCTTCAGGCGAGTGATCTAACTGCCAAAGTGGTTTTGAGCGCTTATACAATGCTATGAGCTCTTTAAAGTAATCATGCATATTACGATGCATTTCAAAATCATGTAAATTCCAATCTAAATCTTCAAGGTCCTTCCACTCATCAAATTGCCCGAATTCTCCACCCATAAAGAGTAATTTCTTACCTGGATGAGTAAAGAAATATCCATATAATAAACGAAGCTGAGCAAACTTATCCCAGTAATCTCCCGGCATTTTATTTAATAACGACTTTTTCCCATGAACGACTTCATCATGAGAAAGCGGTAATATGAAGTTTTCAGAGTGAGCATATATTAAAGAGAATGTCATTTTCTCATGAATGTATTTCCGGTACTCTGGCGCACATTCCATATATTTCAGCACATCATTCATCCAACCCATATTCCATTTATAATTGAATCCAAGTCCACCCTCGTATGTTGGAGCTGTTACAAGTGGCCAAGCTGTTGAATCTTCCGCTGTCATAAGAAACTCTTCATCTTCTGCAAACACGGCTTCATTTAACTCTCGTAAGAAAGAAACGGCGTGTTCATTGCTTTGCTCTTTTCCTTCTTTATTCCAGTACAGCATATTCGCAACTGCATCTACCCTGAAACCATCAATATGGAAATGCCTCATCCAAAATAACGCATTTGAAATTAAGAAATTACGTACTTCTCTCTTCCCTAAATCAAAATTAACAGTTCCCCATACAAGGTTTTCTTGTACGTCTCTATCTTTATATTCATAAGTCGGTGTCCCATCAAACAAATATAAACCGTGAGCATCTTTACAAAAATGCCCCGGTACCCAATCTAAAATGACACCGATTCCATATTTATGACATTCATCGACAAAATACATCAAATCATGTGGCGTGCCGAATCTACTTGTCGCTGCATAATATCCTGTTCCCTGATATCCCCAAGAACGATCATATGGATGCTCAACAAGCGGCATAATTTCAATATGTGTAAATTGATGTTCCACCACATACGGAATGAGCTCCTCGGCCATTTCTCTGTAAGAATACAGAGCGCCATCCTCTTTCTTTTTCCAAGAACCGAAATGTAATTCATAAACTGTCATCGCTTCTTTATAAATCGATTTTTTCTTTCTCTTACGAATCCAGTTTTTATCATTCCATTCATATCCCTCTATATCAAAAACTACAGATGCCGTATTTGGTCTTACTTCTGCATATACTGCATAAGGATCCGCTTTTAAAATAACGTCACCGTCCATCGTTTCAATCGCATACTTATATATATCATTCTCTTCAATATGCGGTGCAAACAAGGACCAAATCCCCTCTTCTGTCACTTGTAGCATCTTATGTTGCTCATAATCCCATTCATTAAAATCCCCAACAACACTCATTGCTTTCGCATGAGGAGCCCATACTGTGAATCGTACACCTCGCATCCCATCTTCCGTCACAATATGTGCCCCAAAGATGTTATAACTGTCATAGTACTTTTCTGTATGAAACTCATCTCGTTTCACTTCTTCACAATTTATTACATCCAATATGTTCACCTCACTAAGATGACAGAATTTTTTTACTCTTTATTATTTCTGCGAAAAACTGAAATATCCTTGTTATTTTTTAAAAAATATTCGTTTTTTTCTTGAATTTCACTTAAAATGTTCACATTTTTCGTGTAAATTATCGAATTTTGACGAATATTCATTGCAAACGCTTCATTTCCTACTAGTCTTTCATCCTATTATTTATTTCTCAACCTTTATTTCATTAGATTTATCCTATTTTACTCGCTATTTATCACTTAAAATCGTAACAAAATAATCTGTCATAAAAAAATGTTTCTCAACATTTTTTGTCACAATTTTATTGAAATGGAAAATTCATAAGCATATACTTGTTCTCAATAAAGAACGTTGAACCTTCGCAAATATAATTCATACTGAAACACTATGTTTACTCTATCGATGCTCCAGGCGAAAGTTTGATAAAAATTAAATTAGGGGGCTTTCTTATGTCATTAAAACAAAAAGTAGGAATGGCAGTTGTCACTGCATCACTAGGCTTATCACTTACATTTGGCAGTGTATTCGCCTATTTCAGCGACTCCGAAACATCGGGTAATTCATTTCAAGACGTCTAACACCGAAAAAATAACATATAAAAGCACTCTATTCGAAAATAGAGTGCTTTTTTCTATAAATGACCCTTATCCAGCAAAAGGGGTATATTGGGGATATACAAGGAAACCGGAAAGGAATTTATATTAATTTATATTAACTCAGAGGTAGGAAGCAGTTTCCCGCCTCTGAATTATTAGCAGTTATTATAGTACTGGTGCCATTGTTTCTTTTAATACTTTTACAGAATGAGCGAACTTCACTTTTTCTTCTTCGTTTAATTCAAGTTCCACGATTTCACGTACACCTTCGCGGTTAATAACAGCTGGAACACCTACGTAAGCATCTTTCTCACCATATTGACCTTCAAGGTATGCAGATACAGTTAATACGCTGTTCTCGTTGCTTAAGATCGCTTTAGTTACACGAAGTAGTGACATACCGATTCCGTAGTAAGTTGCGCCTTTACGTTCAATAATGTGGTAAGCTGCATCGCGTACATTTTCAAAGATTTTATCTAAATCTTCTTGGTTATACTGTTCGTTGTTCGCTAAGATTGTTTCTAGTTTTTGTACACCTACAGTAGCGTGGCTCCATACTGGAAGTTCAGTGTCACCGTGCTCACCAACGATGTAAGCATGAACGTTACGTGGATCTACATCTAAGTAGTCACCTAACATGTAACGGAAACGAGCAGAGTCTAAAGTAGTACCAGAACCGATTACGCGCTCTTTCGGTAAACCAGATTCTTTCCAAGTTACGTAAGTTAAAATATCAACTGGGTTAGTTGCGATTAAGAAGATTCCATCGAATCCGCTATCCATAATACCGCGAACGATTTGTTTAAAGATCTTTGTATTTTTCTCAACTAAGTCTAAACGAGTTTCGCCTGGCTTTTGTGGTAATCCAGCAGTGATAACTACTAAATCTGCATCTTTACAATCTGCATAGCTACCGCTCCAAACTTTTGTTGGTGCTGGAGAGAATGGTACCGCATGGCTTAAGTCCATTGCTTCTCCTTCTGCTTTTGCTTCATTAACATCTACTAGTACGAATTCTTCAGCTACACCTTGGTTGATCATTGAGTAAGCGTAACTACAACCTACAGCTCCTGTTCCTACTAATACTACGCGATTGATACCTTTTTTCATGTTAATTTCCCCTTTCAATTGTTTACATCTATTTTTTATTATTGTTTAAGTAATTAATTAAAATACTAATTTAATGTTGTTTAACTTCTTTACATACATATTGTAGCATGGAATATTGTGAATTCCTTCACAAATTATGACCTATTTGTGAACTTTTTCACATAGAGTGTAAAGTTGTTAGAATGCGGGTGAAATCTATCTCAATGGAGGCGTTTTCTTTAGATTGTGAAAGGTTTTTTCTTAAAGTTTTCTTGGTAAGTGAAATTATATCGAACACAACTTTGGTTATATCGACGTTTCGACAAGGATAGCTTCTTCTATCTATATTATTTATCCCGCTATTTGTGGGCAGTAAGACTCCCATCTCAAAATTTGACTGGAGCGAAGAAGTTAGCCTTCACATAATTCTTATCATTTAACTTTTGTAAATCCGCAGCAATACTTTTAGAGGTTTTTATAAGGGGTCACCATACATTGCCATCAACTTAAGAAATTGGTATTTCCCCATATCGAAAAAAATGAGCTGAATTATTATAAATAACTCTGGAAAGATAAAATTTTCATTTTGGGGATACTTCAAAATATTAGCCTGATGGACATAGGTATCACCACATGTCCATGGATTAAAGAAAGAGCCTATTATTAAACTGTACCCTACTCTTTGGGTCGGAAGAGGTGCTATAGATGAATGTAAAGACATATAGGGCCCAAGTGTTTTCTTGGTCTAAGGAGGCCAAGGTAGAAATAGTAGAACTCATTTCCGCCGGCATAGGTATGGCCGGACCCGTTCTGTTCGCCACAGTTTTAGGCTACCCCGCTCTTGGTTTTGCTGCATCGGTCGGCAGTTTGGCAGTCAGTAGCGTGAAAGTCGGTTCGAGTTTTATAAATCACGGGAAAAGGTTGGCATCAGCGCTGATATCAGTAGTGCTCGCTGCGATTGCTGCTGTTCTCTCTTTCGGACATGGCTATCTAACATTTGGAGTCTTGATCCTGCTGGTAAGCCTTGCTGCGTTAATTGGCGGATATAGTCGTGCCTTGGCGGTGGCAACAACACGCTTTGTCGTATTCCTGATTATCATCCTCAATATGGTCGACCAGACGGAGTACCGGATGGAACTAATTTTTTCAATCTTAGCGGGGGCGATTTGGACCGTCAGTATCAGCTTGGTGCTAGGCATCTGGGTACACCGTTGTTTTAAATCATCGCTGGATGGAGCTGTGAAAGGGCCAACATCGAAAAAAATCATTCTATGGTGGAACTCTCTTGCACACCTATCCAGTTGGCAATTCCCAATCAGGCTCGCATTATGTCTAGGTATAGCTGAGGGATTGCGAATACTTTGGCCCGAGCACCACTTCTATTGGATTGCAATTACCGTAGCGATCCTTACTCAGCGGAAAATAGAACTCTTTCCAATCAAAACAACACAACGAGTGCTTGGTACAGTAATCGGCGTGATTGTTGCGAGCTTGCTTCTCGCAACTAGTCTACCAATTTGGGGGTTAGTTATAAGTATCGGGCTATTCGCAGGTGTTCGACCTCTTCTAAAGGTTCGAAATTATCTTGTATACTCTGCAACCATGATCCCGCTCATTATTTTGATCATGGAAGCCGGCAAGCCGTTCCAGTTTATCATTCTGTTCGACCGTGTATTTGCAACCCTTATCGGTGCAGTCATCGTGATTGCAGTGAACTTGATATTCAGTAGAGCGATGGCGAAATCAGTGTAAAGGTGGTTATCTAGCGAAAGATGCTTTAATATTTTAGGTATCTTTTCCAGTAGAACAAAATCCCCCCTATAATGACCTTTTCATACTCCATCTTTTATAAAAAAAAGCAGACTACTAAAAGTCCGCTTTAGATAACATATATACAACAAAAAAGAGATAGCAGATTATGCTATCTCTTTTAGTATGACCCGTACGGGATTCGAACCCGTGTTACCGCCGTGAAAGGGCGGTGTCTTAACCACTTGACCAACGGGCCAAAATCTGGCAGAGAAGAAGGGATTCGAACCCTCGCACCGCGTTCGCGATCTACTCCCTTAGCAGGGGAGCCCCTTGAGCCACTTGGGTACTTCTCTATAATATGGCTCCGCAGGTAGGACTCGAACCTACGACCGATCGGTTAACAGCCGATAGCTCTACCACTGAGCTACTGCGGAATAATTATGGTGGGCCTAAATGGACTCGAACCATCGACCTCACGCTTATCAGGCGTGCGCTCTAACCAGCTGAGCTATAGGCCCATAAAAAGCGGGTGAAGAGAATCGAACTCTCGACCAGAGCTTGGAAGGCTCTTGTTTTACCACTAAACTACACCCGCATTAAATTAAAAATGGTGAGCCATGAAGGATTCGAACCTTCGACCCTCTGATTAAAAGTCAGATGCTCTACCAACTGAGCTAATGGCTCATTTTGAAAGTGGTGCCGGCTAGAGGACTTGAACCCCCAACCTACTGATTACAAGTCAGTTGCTCTACCAATTGAGCTAAGCCGGCTTGCGATTTCAAAATGGTGGCTCGGGACGGAATCGAACCGCCGACACGAGGATTTTCAGTCCTCTGCTCTACCGACTGAGCTACCGAGCCTTTATGTAAAAAAATGGCGGTCCCGACCGGGGTCGAACCGGCGATCTCCTGCGTGACAGGCAGGCATGTTAACCACTACACCACGGGACCATTTGGTTGCGGGGACAGGATTTGAACCTGCGACCTTCGGGTTATGAGCCCGACGAGCTACCGTACTGC
>NZ_JBFTMD010000014.1:0-136186 GCF_056396785.1 Bacillus sp. 05T21
CATCCCAAGATACATCAAATTGCGCAACGTAAGCACCGTAATGATCCAGTGTCATTTTAGCACTTGAATATTCTGTAGTTGTCGTCTCGATATAATCTGTATTGTTATGAACAGCAGCAGTTGCATTATCTTTTAAAAAAGTACTTGTATATGAAATTGGGTATGCTGGATTTTTAAGACTTAATTCAGCATTATCTTTAATGATATTTCGGATTTCATTGAAATCTTTAGTAACAACCTTGTTATGCTCTTTCGCATCTCCGCCTAATACTACAGCAGTAAAAGTACTTTCTTCAAAAATATCTTTGTACTGTCCACTCGTTTCGACGCTGTTATTCTTAAGTAAGGCTTTAAAAGCAGCTTGTACATCTTTGCTCTTAGATGTTGTTTCTAATTTTACATAAACAGTTCTACCATAAGCTACATTTGAGACCATAACAGGTGGAGCCGAATTACTTACACCTTTACGAGTTAACTCACCAAAATTAACACTATTATCAAAAAGATCGGATGGATTGTTAGGTAGTTCAGCACTTACGGTATAAAATATTTGCTTATATGCCGCTACCATCACTTTTTTCTCTCCATTTGCAACCGCATTAAAATCAATGTTTAGACTGTTATCAAGATATTTGGCGTTAACGTTAAGGGCACTTGCGATTTGTGATTTACTATAAACCATAGATTCTGTATACTGCATTCTTGCGGGTAACGTATGTGTTTTAGAATACTTTTCATTCCAAGTAGATACTAAATCATCTACTGCTCCAGCCACATTACCATATGTCGGATTTTGGACAGTAATTGTATTTTCTTTTCTCATGCCAGGTAAGTCTATACTAATATTCAAAGGTTTTCTCTTAGCCACTAATAAACTCGGTTGATTGTCTGCAAAAGCTTTATTTGCAAGTTGTACCGCTCCTGGATACGTACGATTCACCACAGAATCAATAATCGAAATATCGACTGGTGAAGTTGTAAGTGATTTTTTCTCGCGTTCCACTACTACAAATTTACCATTTGAATTGATACTTTCTTTCGGAACAAAGCTCTCTACTTTATCACCATTTACAGCTAAAACCTCTTGATTATTATATTTAAGATTTGCTATACCAGTATCAATGCCACTAGCATTTTTGGTTACATCAGTTGCATTACCTACTTGTGTTTCTGCGAAGGAAATAGATGAATAATTAATAGTGCATAGACTAACTAATAAACACGCAAGGAACTTTCTTCTTTTAGTGCTTTTCTTAATATTCAGAAAAATCACCCCGTTCTTTTTTTAGTAAGATATGATAATGATTGATAAATGATAGCTAACTAATAAACCTACATAAATGCTTTTAAAAGTTCTTGAATTAACGGGATTACGCCACCTACAAATTTCAAAACTGCCATTGCGATTTCCATATTATTTCCTCCTTTTTTATTGCTACGAAAATGTGATGTATCTTTATGCCCTCATTATAGTGACCCCTTACACTTTTATCAATACACTCTTATATGCAATATTACATACAAAAAACAAGCTGAATTCTTATAAAAAGTTATACAGAGATAATTTTTTTCGTTTGGTAAATACTTGAAAAGGTGAAGCATTCCTTTGCATTTTATGAGTAATTTACAAGTTTATTGTTGGAAGCGTCGCAGGACTAGAAGTAATGAAATACATGCAGGACTGTTACGAGCATCCAGAAATATTAAGAGTCCTCATGGGCAATCACATAAAAAAAAGCTGCTGCCTATAAAATACAGACAGCAACTTCAACTAGAGTAGCTGGCATGATTTACGCAAGCTACAGTATTTTTTTGACATACTCATTTTTTACACTTTGTAACTAATAAACAGCGATTGGCCCATAAGGACCATTGATAATTTCTATTTTTGTTTCAAAAATATCTGTCAAAATTTCCGGGTCCATAACCTCTTCTACTGTTCCAAAAGCAGCAATTTGTCCATCTTTCATAGCACAAATTTTATCAGAATATTTGGCTGCAAAATTTATGTCATGCATAACAGTCAAAATTGTTCTTCCAAATTCATTAGCCGCACGTCTCAAATGCTCCATCATTTGAACAGAACGAGCAACATCAAGATTGTTCAGAGGCTCGTCCAAAAGTACATATTCAGTCTCTTGGCACAACACCATCGCAACATATGCCCTTTGTCTTTGACCACCAGAAAGCTCATCTAAATATCTATTCTCTAAATTAGTTAAATCTAGAAAATCGATATATTTAGAAATAATAGCTTCATCCTCTTTAGTTACTCTTCCCTTTGAATAAGGAAAGCGCCCAAATCCAACTAATTGTCTAACAGTAAGCCTAGTTACAAAATGATTTTCTTGTCGCAATATAGTCAAAACTTTTGCTAAGTCTTTTGATTTGGATTCAGAAACATCCATATTTGCTACCTGAATTTGGCCTTCATCCATATCTAAAAGTCTTCCAATCATCAATAGTGTCGTTGACTTTCCAGCGCCATTTGGTCCAATTAAAGAAGTAAAGCCCGCTTTTGGTATTTCAATATCCAAAGGTCCTATTTTCACCTTATCAGTATAGAACTTTTTAACATTATCAATTTTTATCATAAAGCCCTCTTCCTTAAAACTATAGTTAAGAATATTATTCCACCAAATAATTCAATAATAACTGAAACTACACCTTGAGCATGGAATACATGATACATTAAAAAGTATGCACTCGTCATTATCAAAAATCCTATTGCAAAAGCCATTGGAAAAATATATCTATGATCATAAGTTGACGCGGCCTGATAACTCAAAGTTGCTACTAAAAAGCCGTAGAAAGTAAGTGGCCCAATTAGAGCTGTTGAAATGGACATCAAAATAGCAACTAATACTAGCGTATAAATTACACTAGGTTGATATTTAACTCCAAAAGAAGTAGCAACATCCTTTCCTAGTGACAAAACATTCAAATTCTTAGAATGAGCAAAAATTAATACTGCTACAATTATGATCATAGGAATTACAATAGGAAAATATGCAGGATCTGCGTGATTAACAGAACCAAATAATTTCGCTTGTAAAATATCAAACTCTGAAGGCGCAAGTAGCTTTCTCATAAAAGTTGACACAGAATTTAGTCCGGTACCAATAATAATTCCAACTAAAAGCATAAGTTGTAAATTCCCGTATTTACCGGAAAGTAACCATCCATAAAGTATCAAACTCATGAAGACCATAACAACAACTTGGAATACAAACGATCCAATTCCATTAAAGTTTATTAATGCACTAGCACCAAAGAAGAATATTGTACTCGTATGAATTGCTGAATAAAGTGATTCGAAACCTAAAAGCGAAGGAGTAATAATCTTATTGTTCGTAATAGATTGGAAAGCAACTGTCGACAAGCTATGGCAAACTGCAGCAATAATCATCGCAACAATGGCTATTATCCTTCTCTTAACAACTGGGATAAAAGAAGGTGAATCTATCGGAACTGGATTGTTATAAACTAAAAGTCCATATGAAGAAAGGAGACCTAAAGCGATCAATGTTATTAGTACAATCCAATAACGTCTTGCTTCCTTCTTAGAACGAAAAGCGCTAGCTGATCTACTTTCATTATGAAGGCTAGAATCGATTTCGACATTTTCTTTATTTCTATAGTCTAATGTGATCATCGCAGCCTCCTTGGTTTTCTTTTTCTCAATAAAATAGTAATAAATACGACTGCTCCCACTGTTGCAAGTATTAAAGAAACAGGTACTTCAAAAGGCTTTATAATTGTTCGAGAAATGATGTCACAGGCAGTTATTGTCCCCATTCCGATCACACATACCCAAGGTAAATTACTCCTAAGATCATCACCTCTAAACATTGAAACAATGTTTGGAACAATTAATCCCAAGAAAGGTAAGTTTCCAATAACAGCTGCAACAACTCCAACTGCAACAGAGATAAGGCCAGTCCCAAAAAGAACAATTCTATTGTAATTAACTCCAAGGCTTGTTGCGACATCTTCTCCTAGTCCAGCTAGAGTCAATCTATTAGCATACATAAAAATAAGCAAAGTAACGATAACAATCAGCCATAAATATTCATATCTTCCCACCTGAACGGTAGCAAATGAACCTACAAACCAAGTTTCAATACTTTGCGTCATTTGAAAAAGGAGTCCCAAAAAAGTAGACACTGCAGAAATAACTGCTCCAAGCATCAATCCAATAATCGGGACAATTAAAGACGAACGAAGTTTAACTCTTCTTAAAAATAGAAAGAAAATCATAGTTCCTATAAAAGAAAAAATGATTGCACCAGTCATTCTTTGAACTAACGTCGGGGCAGGAAATAATAAATATACAAAAAGCAGGCCTAAGCCTGACCATTCAATAGTCCCCGTTGTAGTAGGTTCAACAAAACGATTCTGTGTAATTAATTGCATTACGAGCCCTGCCATCGCCATTGCAGCTCCGGTAAGCATTAATGCAACTGTTCTCGGAACACGAGTGATGAAAAACATCTCCATTCCGTCCTCTTGTCCACGTATATCATAAACTCCAGTAAACAGTGATATAATCCCTAAAATTATAACAACTATAATCGCTATTATAAAAGGTTTTGTCCATATTTTATTGTGGTTATAAAACTGGGGTTGAGAAATATTCTCAACCCTAGAAATCATATTTTTTGACACTGTTTCGTACTCCTTTACACTACTTAGCTAAAGTTTTTGCGATATTTCCAAATAACTCTATATAAGTCTCAATTGATTCATTTGTGTAAGTATCTGCTGGTGCATAAACAATTTGTTTTTTAGAAACAGCAGTTGTGTTTTGAAGAGCAGGTGATTTAGAAATAACATCCTGAGCAGGAGCTGAAGTAGCAGCATCAGATGTTGCAGCATCACGATCTAATACGAAAAGCCAATCAGGATTTGTTTGTGCAATAGCTTCAACAGAAACGTCATCACCTTTATGACCTGCAGTAGAATTAGACACTTCTAGTGCTGGAGCCCAACCGAAAATCTCATACATTGGTCCCCAAACGCGACCAGAGTGAGGAGCAGCAAAACCAATATTCCCACCAGTAACGATAACACTCATAACTTTATCTTTTCCATTATAAGCAGATTTTACATTTTCAATAGATTTATCAAAATCAGCTACTAATTTTTTAGCTTCTTTATCTTTATCAAAGATTTTTCCTAAAGAAATTGTAGAATCTTTAAGTCCTTTTACTAAGTTTTCTCCAGGCTTAGTAGCTTTCTCAGAAACATCAACATTAAGATCAATAACAGCTGCATTTGGCACTAATTTTTTGATCTCTTCGTAATGGCCAGCAAATCTTTGACCAACGATTACAAGGTCAGGGTTTGCCGCTGCAATAATTTCAAGATTTGGTTCGCGGTGATTTCCAATATTTTGAACTTTACTATCCTTTACATATGCTGAATCTGCAGGCATTACATCCTTTGGAGCAGCCGCTAATTTAATTCCCCAATCAGCTAAAGTTTCAAAAGTTCTATTATCCAAAGCAACTACATTTTTTGGATTTACAGGGACTTTAACAGTTCCATGTGCATCAGTGATTTCAACTGTTTTTGGCTTATCACTACTATCACCTTTATTAGCTTTCGAAGTTTCCTTACTTGAATCCGAGCAAGCTGCTAACATTAAAGTGAAAATTGCTAAAATACTTACTAATTTTAAAAGCATAGTTTTTTTCATACGTATACTCCTTATAATGTAATTTAGTTCGAAAATGATAACGTCCATAGATTAAATTAGATAGTAACCTTTATGCATCTAAATTGCTATTGATAATCATTTTCATTTGAATATCCTGTTAATAAGTATAGTCATTAATTATGTGAAAATCTTGTGAATGGTGTGAGTTAATAAAATTAAACATAAACTAGATACAGTCTCATCTAATGCGCACCAGAGTCATCCCCCACACGTACTAATCAATAGATTGGGCACCTTATAAACCATGATTTCTACTACAAAAAAAAATGCCCATTAATAGCTAATTTTTCATAATCTATTGTCTGGTAGTAATCTTCTTTTTATAGTTTCCGTCTTTTAATATTTCACAGAAACTATTTGATTATCAGGTTTAATAGAAAAAACGAGTAAAACTGTATGAAATAGTTTTACTCGTTTTTTCTATTATGACAAACTGTACTTTACCTATTATTTTATTTTTATCATTCAACCATTGAATAGCCTCTGCCATGTATCGTTTGAATATATCTCTCTTTCTTCTCGCACTTTAACTTTTTTCTTACATACCCAATATATAAGTCTACTACATTTGGATTGACTACTACGTTATATCCCCAAACCTGATTCAAAAGCATTTCACGGCTCAATATTGTATTTTTATTCTTAATTAAAAATACAAGTAAATCGTACTCGCGCTTAGTAAGCGAGAGATTTTTACCACCTTTTTTCACAATATGGCTAGATGCATCAACAAAGAGATCTTTAAACTGAAAAAAGTTTGTCTCATTTTGTTGGATACAGTCACTTCTCCTTAAAATAGCTTGAACCCTCGCTACTAATTCTTCTTTCACAAATGGTTTTCTTATATAATCATCTGCTCCTGCTTGTAGCCCTGCTATGCAATCCTTGCTAGAAATATTGTCGGTCACAATAATTATCGGTGTCGTTTTAACAAGTCGTATTTGTCTACAAATTTCTGGCCCCGATATACTTAATGAATCCCAATCCAATATGATAATATCCCAATCTTGTTCATATACTATATTTAAACCTTGGTTTTCATTGTGAAGTTTTAAAATGAAATAGCCCTCTTGCGTTAGACCGCTTACGATTTTCTTTGCAAAAGACCGTTCATTCTTAATTACTAACACCTGCTTCACCGATGGTTCACCTCTACTTCAATATAACTTAGTTAGATAAAAAGTTATCCCCAAAAAATAATTTAAGATTTATAAATATTAAATCCCTAAAAAAAGCCATTATAACAGCTTATTAGGAGAACTCTATATAATCTTACAATAGATATGGATAAAAACACAAAATATATGAAGATTTAAATACATATTATTTAATCATTAAGAGCAACTATATTATCTAGCTGCTTATTATCAATAACGATTCCCTCAGTTTCTGTTTCAAGGGTACCGTCCTCAACTTAAGCATTTTATCAAACCACAAAACAAAAAGAACCATACCCCCGCCACTCTGGCAAAGTTATGGTTCATATCATACAAAATAAAAAACCACCAAACAGTTATGTATTGGTGGAGACGGTGGGAGTCGAACCCACGTCCAAAAATATCGGCACTTAAGCTTCTACGAGTGTAGTCGATATATTAGCATTTCGCGAACTCTTCGGCCTATCGACAGGCTTCCAAATTGCTAGTCTGATTGTTCTCTTCCTTCGCCCTCAGACGGCGAACTCCGGCGTAGTCCACTTAGTTTGAGTCCCTTACCCTACCACATGGACGATGGAGGGAGGAACCTTTAGTGCAATTAAGCAGCTAAAGAAAGATTGTTTTGTTTGCCAATTATAGGCTTTGACGTTTTAACGAGGCCGATCCCCTCGACTCGCAACCTAAGCTCGAACTATCCCTGTCGAATCCGTAACGTCCCCATGATAAAAATGGAGCATACGAAGAAATATCGTGATAGCTACTAAGAGCTGTTTTTCAATGTGCAACAATCTTACATAAGTTATTATATCATACGCGCGCCGTTTTACAAATGTAAATATCTGTATTACATCTTTTGACGATCACGGAACACGCGTGCAATTTCACGTTTAGCTTCTTTCTCTTTTAAATCGTGACGCTTATCATATTGCTTCTTACCTTTTGCTAAACCAAGTGCCATTTTCGCAAATCCATTTTTCAAATAGATTCTAACTGGAATTAATGCATAACCTGTTTCTTTTGCATAACCTGCTAGCTTATCAATTTCTTTCTTATGAAGAAGTAACTTTCTTGTACGAAGCGGATCGTGATTAAAACGATTCCCTTGTTCATATGTATTAATATGCATATTATGAACCCATACTTCACCGTTATGTATACGTGCAAACGCGTCTTTCAAGTTCACGCGTCCAGCGCGAATCGACTTAATTTCCGTTCCTTGAAGGACAAGCCCTGCTTCGTATGTTTCTTCGATGAAATAATCATGAAATGCTTTTTTATTTTGCGCAATAACCTTACCTGTACCCTTTGGCATATAACGTCCCTCCTCTATTTTTACTATTGTAACAAATGTTAATAAAAAGCGAAAGTGGCTCGCTCAGAATCTTTGGACATTGGAGCTCCCGACAAAGAAGCGCTTTTTGCTTCGTCCGAGGGCGCGAAATGGCCAATAGATTCTAGCCACTGTAGCTGGATTCCAATAAAAAGCGAAAGTGGCTCGCTCAGAATGTAAGGCGAAGCCACTCTTTTCTTACTTGCGCTTTTTCTTTTTCTTCTTGAATCCTGGTACATTTTCAAAGAATCCTTTTTTCTTCTTACCATTACCATTACTATTACTATTTCCATCTTTTTTCCCTGGCTGACTAGCGGATGTGGATGCAGATGCTTTTCCTTGTCCTTGTCCTTGTCCTTGTCCTTGTCCTTGTCCTTGTCCACCACGATCAAACTTTCTTCCTGTGCCGCGTTCACCACCGCGCTCATTACTACGTTCGCTACGTCCACCGCGTTTCTTTCTGCCTGTTCTTGGCTGTTCAATCACAACTGGACGATCTTTGAACTTACGACGAGGTGTGCCTTTCATGCCAACGATTTCAAAGTCGATTGCACGCTCGTCTTTATTTACGTTAATAACACGAATTGTAATTTCGTCACCGATGCGGAATACGTTACCTGTACGTTCTCCGATCATCGCAAAATGTTTTTCGTCATAACGGTAGTAATCATCTGTTAAATAGCTAACATGTACAAGACCTTCAATTGTATTTGGAAGCTCTACGAATAAACCGAAGTTTGTTACAGAGCTAATCATACCGTCATACTCTTCACCGATCTTATCGACCATATACTCTGCTTTTTTCATTTCGTCTGTTTCACGCTCTGCTTCAACAGCACGGCGTTCCATATTAGAAGAGTGCTCTGCAATCTCAGGTAAGTTTTCACGCCATTTCGCTTGCGTTTCGTTGTCTACTTTACCATTAATGATGTATTCACGAATCAACCTATGAACAATCGTATCTGGGTAACGACGAATTGGCGATGTGAAATGCGTGTAGAACTCAGTTGATAAACCAAAATGTCCTAAGCTGTTCGAATCGTAACGTGCTTGCTTCATAGAACGAAGCATAACTGTTGAAATGACTATTTCTTCCGGCTGACCTTGAACCATTTCAAGAATTTGCTGCAATGCACGAGGGTGTATTTCATTCGCACGTCCTTTTACTGCATATCCGAAGTTTGTTACAAACTCGAAGAAACGCTCAAGCTTATCTTCTTTCGGATCTTCATGGACACGGTACATAAACGGTACGTTCATCCAGTGGAAATGCTCCGCTACTGTTTCGTTCGCAACAAGCATAAACTCTTCAATTAACTTCTCTGATACAGAACGATCACGCATTACAACATCAGTCGGTTTTCCTTCTTCATCTACTAGTACTTTCGCTTCTTTAAAGTCAAAGTCAATCGCACCACGGCGCATACGTTTTTCACGTAAAATTTGTGCTAACTGCCCCATTTCTTTAAACATTGGTACTAGCGGCTCGTAGCGTTCAATTAGCGCTTCGTCTTCATCTTCTAAAATGCTTCTTACGTCAGCATACGTCATACGCTCTGTCGTTTTAATTACACTTTGGAAAATCTCGTGTTTTACAACATCACCTAGATTGTTGATTTCCATTTCACAAGATAGTGTCAGACGGTCTACTTTCGGATTTAATGAACAAATACCGTTTGATAAACGATGCGGAATCATCGGAATTACACGGTCTACAAGATATACACTCGTTGCTCTCTCTGCTGCTTCAACATCAATTGGAGAACCTTCTTGAACGTAATGACTTACATCCGCAATATGAACGCCAAGCTTATAGTTACCGTTCTCAAGCTTCGTTACTGTAACAGCGTCATCTAAGTCTTTCGCATCCGCACCATCAATTGTAACAATCATTTGATCACGTAAATCACGACGATCTTTTATATCTTCTTCTGAAATCGTTTCTGGTACACTGTTTGCATGCTCCATCACTTCTTCAGGGAATGCTAAAGGTAAATGATGTTTATGAATGACAGATAAAATATCTACTCCTGGGTCATTTTTATGACCTAGAATTTGAATAACTTCACCTTCTGCGCTTAAACGGTTCTCTGGGTAGCCCGTAATTTTCACAACTACTTTATGGCCTTCTACAGCGCCCATAGATGCACTTTTCAAGATAAAAATGTCACTTGTCCAGCGTTTATTATCAGGTATAACAAATCCAAAGTTCTTTGACTCTGTATATGTACCAACTAGTTCCTTCGTTCCACGCTCTAAAATACGAACAATCGCGCCTTCTTGGCGTGATCCACTTGATTGTGCGCTAACACGTGCTAATACTGTATCACCATGAAGTGCACCATTTAATTCTGTCGGCGGGATGAAAAGATCATCATCTCCTGTTTTCTTCTCTTCTGGAACGACGAACGCAAAACCACGTGCGTGCCCAATTAATTTACCGCGTACTAAATTCATTTTTTCTGGAAGACCGTAGCGGTTACTACGTGTGCGGATAACAAGCCCCTTCTCTTCCATCATTACAAGTGCCTTTACGAAATCTTTAAAGCCCTCAGAGCCTTCGATTCCAAATGCCGATTCTAATTCTTGTATCGTTAACGGTTTATACGCTTCTTCCCTCATAAATAATAACAACTTATCAATATGTTCTTGCATGATTTCTTCCAAGCAGAAATACCTCCTTTAAACCCTTATATTATTTAGTGTATCCGAAAGATGGGGGATGTATAAAGTGAAACTTTCATCAGTGGGGGTTTTGTTCATCCCCCACTGATTATTAGCCCTCACCAATCGGGCTTTTACGGGCAGTTGGTTCCCCCACCTAACTTCTTTGCTTTCGCTGAATTTTAAGGTGGGGGGCTTACTGCCCGTTAATGCGGGATAAAGTGAAACTTTAATCATCTCCCAATGATTTTTTACAGCTTTCATAAAGTGTAACTTTAACCAGTAGTTTTTTGTCCGTCCCCACTGATTATTAGCCCACAAATAGCGGGATAAAAATTCCCTTATGAAAAAAAGAGGCAACTAGACCTTACCAATCTAGTTGCTCCAAGAAGTTATATACATCCTCATGTAGCACATCACGTTCTTTATCAAGTGTAATGACATGCGTAGAGTCTTCATACCATTTAATGTTTTTTAACGTAGATTCTACACCGTTATAAATAATGTTAGCACTATCTGTATTAATCATCTCATCATGACGTGCTTGTACAACGAATGTTGGAGCATAAATCATATCAACATTATTGCGTACGTCACGAATCAACTCCTGTAATGCTTTTAATGTATTCATTGGTGTCTGTTTAAATTCAAACATTTCCTGCTCAATTCGTTCTGGTGATTTTTGCTCACGCTTTTTATATTCGCGGGCATATGCCAATATACCTTGGTACATAATTTCTTCACTTTTAATGTACATCGGTGCACACATTGGTACAACACCTAAAATCGGTAATGTATAAGCAAGTTTTAATGAGAATACTCCGCCTAATGATAATCCAACCGCAGCTATTTTCTCGTAACCTTGATCTTTTAAATGCTGGTAAGCATTCATTACATCTTTCCACCAGTCTTCAGGGCCTGTATGAACAAGCTCTTCTGGTGGTACGCCGTGTCCTTTATAAATTGGCGCATGACAAGTATAGCCTTTCTTCTCTAAGAAACGCCCTAGCATGCGTACGTCAGCTGAGTTTCCTGTGAATCCATGTAATAATAAAACAGCGCGGTCTCCACCTTCAAATGTAAATGGTTTCGGAGATGCTAATTTCATCATGTACTTCTCCTCTTTCTCTTCTGTAATCTAGTCGTATTCTTTCTATTCYTAGTGTACCATATTTATAATTCTATAATCTAATTAGAAACTTTTTTTGAATAACAAATCAAAAAAAGAAGAACCATTAGCATAATCCGCTAACGCTTCTTCTTTTAATTTTATAAATTTAAGTACGTAACACCAATTGTTAGTACGAAGAATAGTACAGCTAAGACAACTGTAACACGGTTTAATACCGCTTCAATTCCACGTGCTTTTTGCTTACCAAACAATTGCTCTGCACCACCTGAAATAGCGCCTGAAAGGCCTGAGCTATTACTAGACTGCATAAGTACCATAACAATCATTAAAATCGATACAATAATAAGTAAAACTGATAATAACGTATGCACTTGGCGTACCTCCTACAAAGATTCAGTTATTTTAAATGTAGCATAAATCCTATAGAAAAGCGAGAGCTATAGAATCGCTCTCGCTTTTCTTCTATTACATGAACATCATTGCGAATAACGGTCCAAGCAAACATGTCAAAATTGCTGTTAATGTCATTGTTACCGATCCAATAACACCTTCATGCTCATTATTTTTCATCGCTCTCATAACACCCATAATATGAGACGCACATCCAAAGCCAATCCCTTTACCAACTGAGTTTGTAACACGGCTCCATTTTAATAAAATTGGTCCTGAAATCGTTCCAGTAATCCCTGCGATAACGACGAATGCTGCTGTTAAGGACGGGACACCACCAACTTGTTCAGATACACTCATCGCAACTGGCATTGTCACTGATTTTGGTAAAGAAGATAAAATTAAGCTTTTATCTGTTCCCATAAGTGTGGCGATAGCAAAATCACTTGCAATAGCAACCGTTGTACCTACTAATACACCACCAGCAATTGGTACAACATATTTTTGCAGAACATGACGTTGTTTATAAAGCGGGATTGCAAATGCTACAACACCTGGTCCTAGTAGCTTCGCAATCCAGCCACCACCACTTTCCATATAATTTTGATATGGTATATCAAGCATTATAAATAAGAAAGCCATTAATCCTGTTGCAACAAGCATTGGAATGGTAAATGGTGTTGGAAATAATTTGTAGATTTTTTTAGATAATTGATATAATAGCACCGTAAAAAGAACCCAACCGATTCCGATTAATATTTGGCTCATTGTGTCTCTTTTTCCTTTCTATTCGCAAGATATTGTCCTGTATGTCCTGCGACAATAATAATTAAAAACGTACTCGCTACAACTGTAATGAAAAGGGAAATTCCTTTACTCATAAAAAAAGCACCGTAATTCATTAAGCCAAGCGTTGGCGGAATTAATAAAAACGGCATAATAGCAACGAGTGTTTCTGCTCCTAAATCAAACCATTTCACTGGAAGTACTTTTAGGCTAAGCAAAACAAGTAGGAGGAACATCCCAATCAAACTTCCTGGAATCGGAAGATTCAACATTTCTTGCACCCAATTTCCAACCATATAAAATACATAAAGAGCAGCAATTTGGACAAGAATCTTTGTAAGTTTCATGTTCATCATCCCTCATGTTTATACGATCTTCTGTTAATATCCTTATCATAGTATAAATTGTAAAAACCTGCAATTTATCAAATCGACAACGAAAACCCACTATATTATACGCTTACACCCTTGATATGACTGCGTTTCCTAATGTGATTTATGTCAAAAACCTTGACCTAATATACAAAGTTTATATTTTCTGAATTTTGATGGTTATTATTTTAATAAAACAAAATCCTTCACTCCATTTTTATTCTGCCTTCTCTCTAGCACACATATATATATAAAGATAGGTGGTGAACGCATGTCTAAAAAAATTCTCATTTTTTGTGATCCTGGAATCGACGATGCGATAGCCCTCCTCCTCGCATTCTTTATCTATGAAATTGAAATTGTTGGGATTGTCGCTGATTACGGCAATGTTCCAAAAGAAATGGCCGTACAAAATGCTCATTTTCTTAAACAAAAATCAAGAAATAGAGATATGAAAATATTTGGTGGTTCAGACCGTCCTCTCAATGGAGGTCCACCTGCTTTTTTTACCAATATTCACGGTAAAGAAGGGTTAGGGCCAATCATCCCAAATGAAAAGTTACAAAACGGAGAAATGGAGAATTTTTTTGAAGTTATCCCTCTTATCGAGCAGTATAAAGACGAACTAATCATTGTAAGTTTAGGGCGACTCACTTCCCTAGCTGTTTTATTTATTTTATGTAAAAACTTAATGCAGCAAATTAAATCTTATTATGTAATGGGTGGTTCCTTTCTGCACCCAGGTAATGTAACTCCCGTATCAGAAGCGAATTTTTATGGCGATCCAATCGCGGCTAACATTGTATTACAATCTGCATCCAACATGTACATATACCCGTTAAATGTAACTCAGTATTCCATCGTTACACCTGATATGGCTGAATATATTGAGGCGAATGGAAAGGCTTCTCTCGTCAAACCTCTATTCGATCATTACTACTATGGATATTACGAAAAAATTTTACCACAATTAAAAGGCTGCCCTTTTCATGACACGATACCGATATTAGCTTTACTTGATAATTCTATGTTTACCTACTACAAATCACCAATTACCGTCATGACCGAATCTTACGCTCAAGGAGCAAGTATCGGTGATTTCCGCTCTTTAGTAGGATCAAGCCCATTCACCAATCGGCCCTCGCAGCAAATCGCTATCGATTTTGATTATAATCTCTTCTTTAAATACTTCATGTCACTTATGACAGACGAACAATTTTAGCATAAAAAAACAGACCGTGATTTCTCACGGTCTGTCGTTATTTTCTACAATTATCGTTTGATGTTGTAGAAAGATTTGATACCATCGTAAACAGCGATTTCGCCTAGTTCGTCTTCGATGCGTAATAATTGGTTGTACTTAGCAATACGGTCAGTACGGCTCATAGAACCAGTTTTGATTTGGCCAGCGTTAGTTGCAACTGCGATGTCAGCGATTGTAGCATCTTCAGTTTCACCAGAACGGTGAGATACAACTGCTGTGTAACCAGCACGTTTAGCCATTTCGATTGCTTCGAAAGTCTCAGTTAAAGTACCGATTTGGTTAACTTTAATTAAGATTGAGTTAGAGATACCTTTTTCGATACCTTCAGCAAGTTTTTGAGTGTTAGTTACGAATAAATCGTCACCAACTAATTGTACTTTATCACCGATACGCTCAGTTAATAATTTGTGACCATCCCAGTCGTTTTCGTCTAAACCATCTTCAATAGAGATGATTGGGAAGTCTTTGCAAAGCTCTTCGTAGAAATCAACCATTTCTGCAGAAGTTAAGCCAGTACGGCCTTCGCCTGCAAGGTCATATTTACCAGTTTCTTTATTGTAGAACTCAGAAGAAGCAACGTCCATTCCTAAGAATACGTTCTCGCCAGCTTTGTAACCAGCTTTTTCGATAGCTTCGATGATTACTTCTAATGCTTCACGGTTAGAACCAAGGTTTGGAGCGAATCCACCTTCGTCACCTACTGCAGTGTTAAGACCTTTGTCATGTAATACAGCTTTAAGTGCATGGAATACTTCAGCACCCATACGGATTGATTCTTTGAATGTTGGAGCACCAACTGGTAAGATCATGAACTCTTGGAAGTCAACGTTGTTATCAGCGTGAGAACCACCGTTGATGATGTTCATCATTGGAGTTGGTAATTGTTTTGCATTGAATCCACCAAGGTAACGGTATAATGGAAGACCTACGAAGTCAGCTGCTGCGTGAGCTACTGCCATAGATACACCAAGGATAGCGTTAGCACCTAGTTTACCTTTGTTTGGAGTGCCATCTAATTCGATCATAGCACGGTCGATACCAGCTTGGTCAGTTACGTCGAAACCAACGATTTCTGGAGCGATTGCTTCGTTAACGTTGTTTACTGCGTTAAGAACACCTTTACCAAGGTAACGAGATTTGTCACCGTCACGTAATTCTACTGCTTCGTGCTCACCAGTAGATGCACCACTTGGTACGATAGCGCGTCCGAATGCGCCGCTTTCTGTGTAAACTTCTACTTCTACAGTTGGGTTACCACGAGAGTCAAGGACTTCGCGAGCATAAACATCAATAATTGTTGACATAATAAATTCTCTCCTTTTTATATAAGCAAATTATTTAATAATTGTTTTACCTGTCATTTCTTTCGGTTGTTCCACATTTAAAAGAGTAAGCATTGTTGGGGCGATATCTCCTAAAATACCACCTTCACGAAGCTCTACATCATTTTTTGTAACGATGAAAGGAACCGGGTTAGTTGTATGAGCTGTCATTGGTCCACCTTCAGCAGTTAACTCCTGATCGGCATTACCATGGTCAGCAGTAATAAGTGCTACACCATCTTTTGCAAGAATCGCTTCTACAACTTTTCCTAAACATTCGTCAGTTGCTTCCACTGCTTTAATTGTTGGCTCCATCATCCCAGAATGGCCAACCATATCACAGTTTGCAAAGTTAAGAATGATAACATCATGTTTATCATTTTCGATGTCATTTACTAAAGCGTCCGTTACTTCATAAATGCTCATTTCAGGTTTCAAGTCATACGTTGCAACCTTCGGTGAGTTAATTAAAATACGCTCTTCTCCTGGGAATTCAGCCTCACGACCACCGCTAAAGAAGAATGTAACGTGCGGATACTTTTCAGTTTCCGCGATGCGAAGTTGCTTTAATCCCGCTTGCGCAACAACTTCACCTAATGTGTTATCAAGGTTCATTGGCTTGAATGCCACGTAACCATCTACAGTTTCACTGAAATGTGTCATACAAACGAACTCAGGAATGTGAGGTACTTTTTCACCACGATCGAACTCACGGAAGTCTTCGTTTGTAAATACACGAGCAATTTGAATTGCACGGTCTGGACGGAAGTTATAGAAGATAACTGCATCATCATTATTGATTGTTGCAACTGGCGTGTCATCTTCGTTAACAATTACAGACGGCAATACGAATTCATCATGAATACCATTTGCATAAGAGTCTTCTATACACTCTTCTGCTGATTTATAAGTAGGGCCTTCACCATTCACCATAGCACGGTAACATTTTTCTACGCGATCCCAACGCTTGTCACGGTCCATGGAGTAATAACGACCAGAGATAGTCGCGAATTGTCCTACTCCTGTTTCTTTAATTACTTCATTTGTTGCATCGATATAACCTTTTGCTGTTTGTGGTCCAACATCGCGGCCATCTAAGAATGCATGGATATATACTTTCTCCACACCTTCTTTTGCTGCTAAGCGAAGAAGAGCAAACATATGGTTCATGTGACTGTGCACACCACCATCAGAAAGTAAACCGAATAAATGAAGAGCAGTACCTTTTTCTTTCACGCTTTTAATTGCATTTTGGAAAGTTTCGTTCTGATCGAACTCACCTTCACGAATTGCAACGTTTACGCGTGTTAAGCTTTGATATACGATGCGGCCAGCACCGATATTTAAGTGACCAACCTCTGAGTTACCCATTTGACCTGCTGGAAGACCTACTTCCTCACCAGAAGCTGTAAGCGTTGTGTGAGGGAATTTGTTCCAGTAACCATCAAAATTAGGTTTCTTAGCTTGTGCTACAGCATTCCCGTAAGTTTCTTCACGTAGTCCGAAACCATCAAGAATGATTAAAGCTGTTGGCTTTCTCATTTTACCGCCCCCAGAAGACCTAAGAACGAAGCAGGCTCTAAGCTAGCACCGCCAACTAAAGCGCCGTCGATGTCAGATTGTGCCATATACTCTTTAATGTTTTCTGGTTTTACGCTACCGCCGTATTGAATACGAACAGCTTCTGCAGCTTCTGGAGAAACAGCTTCTGCAACAACTTTACGGATGTGCGCACATACTTCATTTGCATCTGCAGAAGAAGAAGATTTACCTGTACCGATAGCCCAGATTGGCTCATAAGCGATAACAGTTACTTTAACTTGCTCTTCTGTTAAACCTGCAAGTGCTTTTGTTACTTGACCTGCTACTAGATCAAATGTTTTTCCGCTTTCGCGCTCTTCTAAAGTCTCACCACAACAAACGATTGGTGTTAAACCATGTTCAAATGCTGCAAGAGTCTTTTTATTTACTGACTCGTCTGTTTCAGCAAACATTTCACGACGCTCAGAGTGGCCAAGTACTACGTAGCCTACTTTTAAGTCGCTAAGTGCTACTGGGCTAATTTCGCCAGTGAATGCACCATTTTTTTCGAAGTGCATGTTTTGTGCACCTACTTGTAAGTCAGTTCCTTCAGCCTTTGCTACTAAGCGCTCTAAGAATAGAGCTGGCGAACAAACTACTGCATCAACAGCTGAAGCTGCTGGGATTTGACCTTTAACTTCCTCTACGAAGCTAACTGCTTCAGCTAGAGTTTTATTCATTTTCCAGTTACCTGCGATAATTGGTTTACGCATGCTTTGCACCGTCCTTTTTCTTTGGCTGCTACTTATTTGTCGTTAAGACAAACTACACCTGGAAGTTCTTTACCTTCCATGAATTCTAATGACGCACCGCCGCCAGTAGAAATGTGGCTCATTTTATCAGCCATACCGAATTTTTCAACAGCTGCTGCAGAGTCACCACCGCCGATAACAGAGTATGTATCTTCTGCATCTGCTAATGCTTGCCCTACTGCTTTTGTACCTTCTGCGAATGGAGTCATTTCGAATACACCCATTGGTCCATTCCATACAACAAGCTTAGAGTTTTTAATTACATCTGCATAAATTTCACGTGTTTTAGGACCGATGTCCACGCCTTCCCATGTAGAAGGGATAGAGTCGATACCAACGATTTGAGTTGTTGCAGTTTCAGAGAATTCCTCTGTGATTACAACATCAACTGGCATATAGAAGTTTACGCCTTTTTCTTTTGCAAGTTGCATAAATTCTTTAGCTAGTTCAATTTTGTCGTTTTCACATAGAGATAGACCAATTTCATGACCTAATGCTTTAACGAATGTGTAAGCAAGTCCGCCACCGATGATTAAGTTATCTACTTTGTCTAATAGATGACGAATTACACCGATTTTATCTTTTACTTTCGCACCACCGATGATAGCTGTGAATGGACGTTCTGGGTTAGAAAGTGCTTTACCTAATACATCTAACTCTTTTTCCATTAATAAACCAGATACTGCTGGTAGGTAGTCTGCGATTCCTGCTGTAGAAGCATGAGCACGGTGAGCTGCACCGAATGCATCGTTTACGAAGATATCAGCAAGTGCTGCAAATTCTTTCGCAAGTTCTGCATCGTTCTTTTCTTCGCCCGCATAGAAACGTACGTTTTCAAGAACTAATACGTCGCCTTCGTTCATTGCTGCAACCATTTCTTGTGCAACTGGTCCGAATGCTTCGTCCGCTTTTTTAACATCTTTACCAAGAAGCTCGCCTAAACGTGCTGCTACTGGAGTAAGACGTAATTCTTCTACTGCTTGACCTTTTGGACGGCCTAAATGACTTGCTAAAATTACTTTCGCACCTTGCTCTATTAAATATTGAATTGTAGGAAGAGCTGCACGGATACGAGTTTCATCTGTAATTTTGCCTTCTTTCATAGGTACGTTGAAATCAACGCGGCAAAATACACGCTTACCTTTTAAATCTACGTCACGAATTGATTTTTTGTTCATTGGATTTCCCTCCGACTACTAGTTAGGATTGACAAAACCCATTCAAAAGCTTAACACATTTGCTTCTAAAACGAAAGAAGAGAGAGAGGGAACAAACCCTCTCCCTCGTTTTGTCATTGATTGCTTATATACTTAAGAATTAAAGACCTTTAGAAGTCATGTATGCAGCTAGGTCTACTACGCGGTTAGAGTAACCAGTTTCGTTATCGTACCAAGAAAGTACTTTAACCATGTTACCTTCCATTACCATTGTAGATAATGCATCGATTGTAGAAGAAGCTGTACATCCGTTATAGTCGATAGATACTAATGGCTCTTCGCTGTATCCAAGGATACCTTTTAATTCGCCTTCAGAAGCTGCTTTGAATGCTGCGTTTACATCTTCAACTGTTACTTCTTTGTCAAGTTCAACAACTAAGTCAACAAGAGAAACGTTAGCAGTTGGAACACGTACAGCGCCGCCGTTTAATTTACCTTTAAGTTCTGGTAATACTAATGCTACAGCTTTAGCAGCACCAGTAGATGTTGGGATCATGTTTTCAGCTGCTGCACGAGCACGACGTAAATCTTTGTGTGGTAAGTCTAAGATTTGTTGGTCGTTAGTGTAAGAGTGAATTGTTGTCATCATTCCGCGTTTTACGCCGAATTTTTCGTTTAATACTTTAGCGAATGGAGCTAGACAGTTTGTAGTACAAGAAGCATTAGATACTACGTTGTGGTTAGCTGCATCGTATTGTTCGTGGTTAACACCCATAACTACAGTGATATCTTCGTCAGAAGCTGGAGCTGAGATGATAACTTTCTTAACTGATCCACCTAAATGTTTCTCAGCGTCTGATTTTTTAGTGAAACGGCCAGTAGATTCTACTACTACTTCTACTCCGTAGTCGCTCCATGGTAATTGAGCTGGGTCACGCTCAGCGATAACTTTAATTTCTTTACCGTTAACAACGATGCTGTTTTCGTTAGCAGATACTTCTGCATTTAAAGTTCCGTGAACTGTATCATATTTTAAAAGGTGAGCTAATGTTTTAGCATCTGTTAAGTCGTTGATTGCTACTACTTCTACCTCAGAGTTGTTAAGAGCTGCGCGGAATACGTTACGTCCGATACGTCCAAATCCATTAATACCAATTTTAGTCATTTAAATTTCCTCCTTGGGGGATTATATTAAAGGGTAATACCCTTTGTTAATTGTTTTGCTGCACCTTCATCTGTAATTAGAATTGAAGTGTGCCCTTGCTTTATTACAGCCTGTATTGCCTTTGCCTTTGAAGAACCTCCAGCGACTGCAACAACGTGAGATACATGTTGTAAATCTTCAAGTTGCATACCAACTGTTCTTACTTTATGAACAACATTTCCTTGTTCATTAAAGTAGTAACCGAAAGCTTCGCCAACTGCTTCGCTTGCCTGAATCTTTAACCAATCTGCTTCTGAAGTATTTCTGCGACGTGCCATTGTTAACGCATCACCAATTCCATGAATGACGATATTGGAAGATCGAATCAACTCAAGAACTTCTTTCACGGAGGGCTCTGTTACAATAGACGCATATGCTTCGCTACTAACGTGATCTGGAACATACAATAAGCGATAATTACTCATCGTATTTTGTGCCATTTTGGCGCAAATGGTATTGGCTTCTAACTCGACGCCTTCTCCAATTCCACCACGTGCTGGGACAAATAGCATATGTAAATCTTTGCAATCAAGTTGCATCATGTCCGCAGCAGCAGCTAGCGTAGTTCCTCCAGCCACAGCAACGATATTATTCACTGTCAGACGGTCTTTTATACAAGTCACACAAGCACGGCCCATCTCCAGTTTGACCCAAGGTGATTCATCACTATCACCAGGGACAACGAAAACTTCATCCAAGTCTAATGTTTCCTTAAGTTGTTTTTCTAAAACCTTTAACCCGGAAATTTCTTTCATAAAGTCTTCCAAAGCAAGAACTAAAGCTGTTCCTTCTTCTGTCAAAGTCATTCCAGAAGAAGCGACGTGAACTAAGTTTTGTTCTTTCAAAACTTGAACTTCACTTCGCAATACTCGTTCTGTCATACCGAGACTTGCAGATAAGTTTCTTCTTCCAATCGGCTGCATAAGCCTAATGTACTGAAGCACTTGCATTCTCGTTTGCATAACAGGTAGCAGATCAGGTAATAATTTTTTTGTGTTCTGAATCCATGAGCGCATATCTTTTCTCCTCACTGCATCGGTTCATTTCCCTTCGTGGTCACTTTATGTCCCGTAGTGACATTTTGCGTCCCACTTAGGTTAAAAAAATAATCCCTGCTACGTGTATTATTGTAACAGGAGACAGAAACTTATTCAACTCTTAACTGCATTGTTTATATAGTTTATTATGACACCTTTGTGAATGTTACCATATTCTACTTGTCTTCCGCCTATTTCTACAACAGGAATCATTAGATGGTATTTCTCTAAAAGGTCATTATCTTCATATATATCTATTTCCTCAATTTGAAAAGAATATTCATATTGTACTTCTTTTAAAACTTGTTTCGCCTTCACGCAAAGGCCACAATCTTTTTTTGTATATAGTACAACCTTCATCTTCTTCACCTATCCAATTGTTTTTCTTAGAGACGAAGCAGGAATATGCATTTGTTCTCTATACTTCGCAACCGTTCTTCGAGAAATAACTATTTCATGCTCTTCTTCTAATAATTTTGAAATCTTTTGATCCGAAAGTGGCTTTTTCTTATTTTCTGCTCCAACAAGCGTTTGAATGAATTGTTTCACACGCTTTGTAGAAACCGCCTCATCTTCCGTCGTAGAAATAGAATTACTAAAGAACGATTTCATCTCAAATAAACCGTGCGGCGTTTGCACATATTTATTACGCGTTGCGCGACTAATTGTAGACTCATGCACACCTAACTCTTCCGCCACCTCTTTTAAAGCAAGTGGTTTTAAATACTCTGGACCTCCCCAGAAGAAATCATGCTGTTTTTCCATAATAATATTCATCACTTGTAAGAGTGTTTGTTTTCTCTGTTTCAAACTGCGCATAATCCATTGCACATGCTGATACTTCTCCGATACGTAAGAAGCCACTTCACTTTCACTATTATTTAGTAACGCACTATACTCAGAGTGAATTTCAATTCTTGGCATATTTCTCTCATTCATCTGTAAAACGAGATGATCGCCATCTTTTTTTACCGCCATATCAGGCACAATATAAAGTGGTTTATCAGAAGAAAATGCAAGACCTGGTTTCGGCTGCAATGATGTAATACAGTTCACCGCATCCTGTAATTCCTCGTTAGTACACTTCAACACTTGAACGAGCTTTCGCCAATCTTTCTTAACGAAATAATTAAAATGATCATCTATAATTTCTTCCGCTAACCCATCCCTTCTTTGTAAGCGCTTCAATTGGATTGATAGACATTCCTGAATATTACGCGCACCTACCCCTGCTGGCTCTAACGATTGAACAAGCTCCACGGAACAGTCCACTACATCAATTGGCGCAGAAAGAAGCTCTGATAACTCTTCATTTGTTTCTTGTAAATAGCCATTTCCATCCATGTTCATAATAATGAAAGAAGCTGCTTTTCGCTCTTCTTCATCTATTTTATAATACTGTAGTTGATTTAATAAATGTTGCTGAATCGTTGTAGAATCCACACTGTAGATTTCCATTTGATTCTCGACTTGTTTTCGGGTACTTTTACTTGTGTTAGAGCTCTTTTTCTTCTCCCTCTCAAAACCACCTAACTCAATAAGGGGATTCTCTAACGATTGCTCATACAAAAACTCCGATAATTCTTGTACATTATACTGGAGCATTGTAATCGCTTGCCTTAACTCTTGTGTCATTGCCAAACGTAAGCTTTGTTCTTGTAAAAGACTTGCCTTCAAACTAATCTCCCCCTTGTTTCTATTGTACAATAAGTTTGGTAAAAGGAGAATCCTATCGCAGACACCCATTCCAAAATATTATTAATTTATATGTATTAATGAGATTTACATCTTACAACCGAAAAATGAATAATATTGAAAGAAAATAATAACGCATAAAAATTATTACCACATACTAATAGTAAATCTTATAACCAGATATAACAAGAGAGAAATAAAAAAAGGTCCTAACTTACAAATGTAAGTTAGGACCTTTTGACGCGCCCAGAGGGATTCGAACCCCCGGCAGACGTGGTACCGGAAACCACCGCTCTATCCGACTGAGCTATGGGCGCATGATTATAAAAACACTTCATTTTCTTCTCATAATAATAGCAATAAAATCCATCTAAATCAATAAAAATATCGCCTTAATCCTTTATATACCTTAGCTAGGAGCCTATAAAACACATCCTTCTCCTAAATTTTCCAATCATAAATTCACCCCAACTCACAAATTATAATCTTTGAATTGATATTCCAAAGGGGGCTTCATTCAATGACTGTAATTACAAAACTAAAGCAAACTGTTTCTGGATTAAAAAGTGCACAAGCTAGCTTAGAGGGATTCGCTCTTGATACGGATAACCAACAAGCAAAGCAACTTTTCCAAACAGCTGCGCAGCAAACACAAACAATTATCGATTCTTTAAACCCGCGTGTTGAAGAAGTCCAGCAAGAAGAACCACAATACACACAGCAATAACCAAAAGTGCCATTTCATCTAATGGTACACAATTTGAGAAAAGGATGATATGCAATCATCCTTTTTCTCTCACATTACATACTGCAATAGAAATGGAATGATTATAATGCGAAAACTTGGAATCATAACCGCGTTATTTATGCTCCTATTCGGTTCACTTACCGGATGTGATAATAGCCCGTTAGATAAAAAAGTAAAGAAAGAAGAAGCTAAGCGGGCAGATGAGAAAAAGGGCCCTAAATTAACAAAAATGAGTACAGAATCCTTTAATCAATCTATATCGCAAGACGCTAAGAAAAAAGCTCTTGCTATGGAGGGGATTATAGAAGCTACCGCAGTTAATACAAATTTAGATCTTTACATAGCCATCAAACCTGAACATCACGAAAGATTTGGTTTAAAACCTTTACGAAGTAAATTAAAAAAGAAGCTAAGTGATGAAAACCCTACTTTCGATATTCGTGTAAGTACAGACAAAAAGATTTTTATGCTCATAGAAGAACTTGAAAACAAAATTAAGAACAAGAAAATAAGCAAGGATGGCATTAAAGATCAATTGAAACTCATTCAATCAGAAATGGGATCTAATATTTAAGTTTTCTAAAAGAGAAGGAAGGATTCAAATGTCTAGTAAAGATAAAAATTTAACACCTGTGCAACAAGAATATAAAAAATTCGAACAACAGCGCGAACCAAAGCGCCCCGTTTTAAAAAATTGTATAAAAGCTTTTTTCGTCGGGGGATTAATTTGTCTAATAGGTCAACTGATTTCCACCTTTTATATTACCTATTTTGATTTCACTGAACGCTCTGCCGGGAACCCTACTGTTGCAACTCTTATTTTTATCTCCATGCTACTGACGGGATTTGGCGTCTACGATCGCCTTGGGCAATTTGCTGGTGCTGGTACCGCAGTTCCCGTTACTGGATTTGGTAACTCTGTTATTGCCGCATGTATTGAACATCGGACAGAAGGATTCGTTCTCGGCGTTGGTGGTAACATGTTTAAACTAGCAGGATCGGTCATCTTATTTGGCGTATTTTCAGCTTTTGTCATCGCTCTTATTAAAACAATTCTCTTTCAATGGGGAGGGCTGTAAATGTTACAAGGACACCGAACATGGGTATTCGAAAACAAACCAGTTATCATCTCAACAGGTGTAGTCGGCGGCCCATTTGAGGCAAATGGAAAAATCCCTGAAGACTTCGATACCCTGCATGAAGATTTATGGCTCGGACAAGATTCTTACGAAAAGGCGCATAAAATTTTATTTGAAGAAGCTTGTAGCCGCGCTACCGAAAAGGCGCAGCTCCGTAAAGACGATATTCAATTCGTACTCGCAGGGGATTTAATTAACCAAATAACTCCAACGAGCTTTGCATGCCGCACACTCGGAACACCTTATCTCGGTTTATTCGGCGCCTGTTCTACCTCTATGGAAGGCTTAGCACTCGGCGCAAGTATCGTAAATGCAAAAGGTGCAAAGTATTTATTAACTGGGGCATCAAGTCATAACGCTGCGGTAGAAAAACAATTCCGCTATCCAACTGAATATGGTGGTCAAAAACCTCCTACGGCTCAGTGGACAGTGACCGGTGCAGGCGCGGCTATTTTAAGCGACACTGGATATGGTCCACAAGTAACATCGGCCACCATTGGACGAGTTATTGATATGGGACTAACAGATCCTTTTAATATGGGTGGCGCGATGGCCCCAGCTGCTGTCGATACGATTGAAGCTCATTTACGCGAACGACAAATTGACGCCTCTTATTACGACTTAATCGTAACAGGTGACCTTGGACATGTCGGTCGCGAAATTGCTTACGACCTACTACATAAACATGGAACAAAGGTAAAGAGCGAGCAATTTCAAGATTGCGGAATCATCATTTATAGAGAAGGTCAACCTGTCATAGCTGGTGGAAGTGGTCCAGGCTGTTCAGCAACAGTCGTATACGGACATTTATTAAACCGAATGAAAAGAGGAGAATTCAAAAAAATACTTGTCGTTGCGACAGGCGCTTTACTATCTCCACTTACATTCCAACAAGAAGAAACGATTCCGTGTATCGCTCACGCTGTTTCGATTGAATTTGGAGGTGCGACGCAATGATTTTTTTCTGGGCTTTCGTCATTGGTGGACTCATATGCGTAATCGGACAGCTTATGTTTGATGTCGGCAAACTAACCCCCGCTCATACGATGGCAACACTCGTTGTTGCTGGAGCTATATTAGATGGATTCAATCTGTATGAACCATTAATCGACTTTGCAGGCGCTGGCGCAACTGTACCTATTACAAGTTTCGGTAATGCCCTCGTTCATGGCGCGATGGAGGAAGCAGCCAAACATGGCATCGTCGGCGTTATTACCGGCATGTTTAAAGTAACGAGTGCTGGTGTATCAGCTGCCATTATTTTCGGCTTCATTGGAGCATTGCTATTCAAACCGAAAGGATAAGGTGTTCATATGACAGTTATCGCCAGCGTTAAAACCTGCCTTGCCAGTGTAAGGGGCGCTCAAGCAAGTTTAAGCTCCCTTTCACTAAATTCACAGGACGCGGAATCAAAACGTGTATTTCATGAATGTATGTTAGAAATGGACAGCATCATCACCGATTTACAGAATAGAGTTTCAGTATTAGAACGTGAAGAACCTCAATATAAAGGGTTTTAAGTAGACTGGAGGAAATGACTATGTCTCACCTGCCGGAATGGACACTTGTCATTCTTCGCTCTGTATTCATATTAATTATTTTATTCGCTATTACGAAATGGTTAGGAAAAAGACAAATCTCTCAGCTCTCCTTTTTTGAATACATAGCCGGAATGACAATCGGTGACATCGCTGCCCAAGTATCTACAGGGCTCGATTCAAAATTTTTCCACGGCGTCTTTGCGATACTCATTTTCGCTGTGGTACCTTTTTTCACAGGAATCCTCTCTTTAAAGAACAAAACAGCTCGAGATTTTTTTGAAGGAAAATCTACCGTATTAATAAAAGATGGAAAAATACTTGAAGATAACTTAAAGAAAGAAAAGTATACAAGTGATGAATTACTTGAGCTTCTCAGAGGAAAAAATGCGTTCAGCGTAGCTGATGTTGAATTTGCTGTACTAGAACCGAGCGGTGAATTAAATGTATTATTAAAGAAAGATCGCCAACCACTTACAGCAAAAGATATCAGCTTAAAAGTGCCAAACGAAAAAGAACCGCAAACTGTTATTATGGATGGAAATGTACTAGATGAACCTCTTTCTGCTAGCGGACATAATCGCGCTTGGTTACATTCTGAGCTAGAAAAACTCGGTGTTGTCATTGAAAATGTCTTTCTTGGTCAAGTTGATTCATACGGACAACTTACTATCGACATCTATAATGATAAACTCCAAATGCCTTCTCCTCAAAACAAGCCTTTATTATTAGCATCCTTAAAGAAATGCAATGCGGATCTTGAATTATTCTCTTTAGAAACGAAATCAAAATCAGCGAGTGATATGTACAGTAAAAACGCAAAACAAATCGAGAAAATCTTAAATAAAGTAACCTATCTGTTAAAAGAATAAAAAATGAAAGAACGCTTCTATACAAAAGGCGTTCTTTTGCCTTTTCCACACCATTAATCACGTTTAAATTTATGTAATTCGGTTATGATGTTGAAGATACATAAGCAGGGAATTTTAAAAACATAGCGAATAAATCATGATACAACTACATATTTTTTGATTTAAAGTGGTTTCGTTTGACCTTCATTGACCATAATTGTATTATAAGACTAAGAAAGCTTTTAAAGGAGGAAATAACAGATGAATTTAATTCCTACAGTAATTGAACAAACAAATCGTGGAGAACGCGCTTACGATATTTACTCTCGACTATTAAAGGATCGCATCATTATGCTTGGTAGCGCAATTGATGACAACGTAGCAAACTCAATCGTTTCCCAGCTTTTATTCTTGGAATCTCAAGATCCAGAAAAAGATATTCACATCTATATCAACAGCCCTGGTGGTTCTATCACAGCTGGTATGGCAATTTACGATACAATGCAGTTTATTAAACCACAAGTATCAACAATCTGTATCGGTATGGCTGCATCTATGGGTGCATTCTTACTTGCAGCAGGTGAAAAAGGAAAACGTTACGCGCTTCCAAACAGTGAAGTTATGATTCACCAACCACTTGGCGGAGCACAAGGTCAAGCGACTGAAATCGAAATCGCTGCAAAACGTATCCTATTCTTACGTGAAAAATTAAACCAAATTCTTGCTGACCGCACAGGTCAACCACTTGAAGTTCTACAACGCGACACAGACCGCGACAACTTCATGACAGCAGAAAGAGCTCTAGAATACGGCTTAATCGATAAGATCTTTACAAATCGTTAATACACTTAAAAGCGGAGGCGGCTCGTTTAGAACAGGAGGAAGTTGGAACCCCTGATTCCGAGGCGCCTTTTGCCTCGAATGAAGGGGTGAAACGACCGACTGTTCTAGCCGCCGGAGCTGGATACATCTAAAAGCGGAAGCGGCTCGTTCAGAATGAGAGGGGGATGGAGCTTCTGACAAAGAGGTGCTTTTTAACTCGACGGAAGAAGCGAAGCCACCGACCATTCTAGCCGCTGGAGCTGGATACATCTAAAAGCGGAAGCGCCCTATTACAGGGCGCTTTTTTTATTATGTACAAGGGTATCACATACCCCACCTAGTATCTAATCCAATATATCAGCGATTTTTCAATTTTATCGACCACAACTCAAATTATATCGGCGTTTCGACACAACTTATCGACTTACCGACAATTTCCGACAAGTATGAACCACCAACATACCCCGACTGTTTGTTACCCCGCACCAAACAGAATGCCCGCAAGTAACAAAATAAAAAAAGCTATCGCACATTCGCGATAACCCTTTATTGTACATATGCAGTTAATGCTTCCAAAGCCTCTTCTGCATCTGAACCTTCTGTTGTGATTGTAATCATGCTACCAATTCCGATTGCTAAGCTCATAATCCCCATTATGCTCTTTGCATTCACTGTCTTTCCATCTTTCTCGATGAAGATATCCGCATGAAAGCGATTTGCCTCTTGTACAAACAACGCAGCCGGACGTGCTTGTAAGCCGTTTTTTAATGCCACTTTAACCAGTTTTTGAACCACAGCTCCATTTCCCCTTTAACCTTTTATTTTTTTGCTACTGTTTCCCCCGCGCGTAATTTCTCTGCAATTTCATCGATTTTACGCAAACGATGATTAATACCCGATTTACTAATTTTCCCCCCGGATACCATCTCACCTAACTCTTTCAATGTTACATCTTGATAATCTCTTCGTAACTGTGCAATTTCTCTTAATTTATCTGGCAAAATATCAAGCCCAACCGTCTCATCAATATAGCGGATGTTCTCAATTTGCCTTAGCGCTGCACCAATTGTTTTATTTAAATTAGCTGTTTCGCAGTTAACTAAACGATTTACTGAATTACGCATATCACGAACAATTCGAATATCTTCAAATCTTAAAAGTGCATTATGAGCACCTATAATATTTAAAAACTCTGTAATTTTTTCAGCTTCTTTCAAATACGTAATGTACCCTTTTCTTCTTTCCAACGTCTTACTATTTAAATCAAATCCGTTCATCAGTTCACATATAGAATCATTATGCTCCTTATATAACGAAAAGATCTCTAAATGATAAGATGATGTTTCTGGGTTATTTACTGAACCACCTGCTAAAAATGCACCGCGTAAATACGATCGTTTACAACATTTCTTCTCGATTAATTCCTGCGATATATTTCGAATAAACGAAAAGTCATCTCGAACAATGTGAAGATCTGCTAATATTTCACGAGACTTCTCAACAAGCCGCACGATATATACATTATTTTTCTTCAATCGCATTTTTTTACGAACAAGTAATTCTACCGTCACATCATATCCTTTTTTCAAAAGCGTATAAATCCTTCTTGCAATTGCTGCATTTTCCGTTTGAATATCGATAGATAGGCGACGGTTTGAAAAAGAAAGCGATCCGTTCATTCGAAGCAACGCCGATAATTCCGATTTCTCACAGCATTCCTTCATTTCAAGGTTGGTCAACTCTTTCTTTGTTTCTGATGCAAATGACACAGTCAACACCTCCTTATACTATTACTTTGGAACAAAAATCTTGTCCTATATGAATGAGGAGCGTTACCTCAAACGAGGCAACGCACATTTATAACAATGAATATAAAATAGAAGCTAACTTTAATGTATCATGCCTTACAACACGCTCATCATATTTCGCTAATCTATCTTGAATGATTTCGATATTATGTTCAGCAAAACGATCTGTATCCAGTGCAACTGGTTCCGACATTTCTTCCTCATATAAATTACGTAATTCACGAGGAATATCACGATTATTTACAATCGCAGTGTCGATAAATGGTTTACCTAAATGATCATGTAACGCCTGCACATGATCAAACGCAGTATAACCCTTCGTTTCGCCCGCTTGCGTCATAACATTACATACATATACCTTCTTCGCTTTTGCAGCAAGAACAGCGTCTCCAATTTTGTTAACAACTAAATTCGGTAATATACTTGTGTACAGACTTCCTGGACCGAAAACAAGCAAATCAGCTCGTTTAATTTCCGTCAACGTTTCACATAACGGTTCTACATCTTCTGGAGTTAAAAAGACACGATTAATCTTCTTCCCGAAATGAGGAATCTTTGATTCACCTGTTACAATTTCTCCATCTTCTAATTCTGCATGAAGTACCGCACTTTGATTCGCTGCTGGTAATACACGTCCTCTGACATTTAATACTTTACTCGTTTCCGTAATCGCGTGGTAAAAGTCTCCTGTAATCGAAGTCATACCTGCCAACAATAAATTTCCTAACGCATGCCCTTTCAGTCCGTCTCCAGTTGTAAAACGGTGCTGAAATAAAGCCTCCACTAATGGTTCTACATCCGATAACGCAACAAGTACGTTACGAATATCACCTGGAGGTGGAATTTCTAGCTCATCACGTAGTCTACCTGAACTGCCTCCATCGTCGGCTACTGTTACAACTGCTGTAATATCAACAGGATATTGTTTTAATCCCCTTAATAAAACAGAAAGTCCAGTTCCACCTCCCATGATAACAATTTTAGGTTTTCTCTCTTTTTTCATCCCTTAATGGCCCTTTCTCTTCTCCACATCACGATGAGATACATGAACGCTATACTCTGGTTTCAAATGTTTCCCAAGGTACTCTGTAAGCGTAACAGAACGATGTTGCCCACCTGTACATCCAATCGCAATTACAAGTTGACTCTTACCTTCTCTTTTATAATGAGGCAGCATGAAAGTGATAAGATCCGTCAATTTCTCTAAAAACTTATGTGTTTCATTAAATTTCAACACATACGACGAAACTTCTTCATCCAGTCCTGTTAATGGCTTCATATGTGGAATATAATATGGATTTGGTAAAAAGCGAACATCAAATACTAAATCAGCATCAATTGGAATTCCGTACTTAAATCCAAATGACATAACATTTACACGAAATGCTTGCTCAGTTTCTGTTGAGAATAAGTGAACAATTTTTTCTCGTAATTCTTTCGGTTTCAAATCAGATGTATCAAGCACAATATTCGCTCGTGCCTTCATATCAGTTAAGAGACCACGCTCAGCTTCAATTCCCTTTAACGGCAAGCCAGTTGGCGCAAGTGGATGCGAACGTCTCGTTTCTTTATAACGAGTTACAAGTGTGCTATCTTTCGCATCTAAAAATAAAATATGAGGAATAATCCATGTACGTTCTGATAAATCATCAAGCGCTCCCCATAAATATTCAAAAAACTCTCGGCCACGTAAATCAATACCAAGTGCCACTTTATTCATTTTTCCTTTTGAATCTGCCATAAGTTCAATAAACTTCGGCAATAACATCGGTGGTAAATTATCTACACAAAAATATCCTAAATCTTCGAAACTTTGTAACGCTACCGTCTTTCCAGCTCCAGACATCCCTGTAATAATTACCATTTTTATATCATTATTCTCTGTCATCGTATCCTCTCCTTGCAGGTTTAACTCGGATCTAATCGATATGAAAGCAACTCAAAATCTGGGGTATATACAAATGTACCGTAGATTATACCATTCCCTTTAATTAAATAATCAATAATGTGATAATCTCCTGGTGCCATTGCTAAATCATCAATTTTATCAAATGTATGCCAACCAATGATGCCTTCTTCGCTCTCTAATTTGTTTTCTCCTGCAAAATCTGTTGCTAAAAAGGAGAACATCATCCATTCAGAAACAACTTTATCACCTTCTTGGATGACAAAAGTGAAGACCCCTTTTAATGCTGGATTCTTTAAATAAATACCTGTTTCTTCACGATACTCGCGAACAACGGAATCTCTTACTGTCTCACCACGCTCCATTTTCCCGCCCGGTGCAACCCACCAATTTCGGCGAGGTTTTTGGAGTAAGAGTACTTCATTATCTCTAATTAACACACAGTTTGTCACTCTTTGCATGTTTCTTCACCTCAGCTACTTGCAGCAAAATTTCTCACTGCATACTCATTTCATTATACTATCAAAAACAGTTTGCTACAACGAAGGTGCCAGTCCCCTTTCGCTAAGCAATTGTAAAAATTCTTTCTATAACAAGCAATCAAAATACCTTACTTCCCATGAATAGCACATAAAAATCCCCTTAACGATTTTTATCGTTAAGGGGATTAAAACACTTATTTCTTACCGAAATAAGTAACAACCGCAAATCCTAAAATAAAAGTAATAATTGAACTTACAATTGAAATTCCACCAGTCGGAATTCCAGGGAACACAATGACAATCGACCCGATAACGAGCCCAATAATTGCCGCAAATGTCATACTTTTATAACGATCTAACAAATAACTAATTCCTTTACTACTTACAACAAATCCGGCCATCACGCCGGCACCGATAACCACGATTAACGGTAAATTGAGTGTAGTTAAAGCGTTAATTGCTGTCGGATACACACCAATAATTAATAAAATAAACGATCCACTAATTCCAGGAAGAAGCATAGCCATACTAGCCATCCATCCTGCGAAAAATAAACCAATTGCATTTAAAATTGTTAACGTCGTAATCGGATCAGCTGCCTTATCTGGTTTAAAGAATGCTGTTATTGCAACAAGAATTGCTGCAATTATTAATAAGGCAATATGACTACCTTTAAACGTTGCCTTTGCATCAGCTTCTCTCATTAACATCGGTAATATACTAATAATTAAACCGAGGAAGAAAAATTGAGTCGGTTCATAATGATTTGCTAATAAATATTTAATAACATGACTTAACGTTAGAAAAGCTGCCGCTACACCAGCTGCAAGTGGGATTAAAAACGCTAAATGTTTTTTCCATTCACGACTAAAGAATCCGCTAATTGCTGCGAGCAATTGTTCATAAATCCCCAACACAACAGCGATTGTTCCGCCGCTCACACCAGGAATTAAATCACTAACGCCCATACAAAATCCACGATATATATTACGCCATTCCATACTGAATAAATTCCTCATTTCTTATAGTGATTTTTCCCGTAAATTCTAGTATAACAATAAGAAACACTATATTCTTAATTATTTTTGACAAAAGTTTGACATTTGAACAAAAAAAAGAAAGCCACCTATCGGTAGCTTTCTTCCAAAAAGGAAAAAACACCCTTATTTTTCTGTTACAGTCTTTAGTTCCTCTACTAACTCTTCTATATAATGCTGTGCACTCTGCGCTGCAATACTACCATCGCCTGTTGCCGTTACAATTTGACGAAGCATTTTTTCACGAACATCACCAGCTGCGAAAATACCAGGAACTTTCGTTTCCATACGCTCGTTCGTTTCAACATAACCATTTTCATTTGTAATACCTAGTTCAACAAACGGTTTTGATAATGGTAACATACCGATGTATATGAAAACGCCGTCAGTTTTAACTTCTTGTTCTTCTCCGCTGTTTACATCTACAAGTGTTACGCTTCCTACTTTACCATTTGCATCGTTAATTTCTTTTATAGTGTGATTCCAAATGAAATCTACTTTCTCATTTTGGAAAGCACGATCTTGTAAAATTTTCTGTGCACGAAGAGTGTCACGACGGTGAACGATCGTTACTTTTGATGCGAAGCGTGTTAAGAATACACCCTCTTCAACAGCAGAATCTCCGCCGCCAATAACAACAAGTTCTTTCCCTTTAAAGAATGCACCATCACATACTGCACAATATGATACACCGCGGCCGCCAAGTTCTGTTTCACCTGGCACACCAATTTTTTTATACTCTGCACCGCTTGCAACGATAATTGCACGTGCTTTATATTCTTTTTTACCAGCAATAATTGTTTTGTACTCTTTACCATCGATGATTGCTTTCACATCACCGTATGCATATTCAGCACCAAATTTCTTCGCATGCTCAAACATTTTATTTGATAAGTCTGGTCCTAAAATAGACTCATAACCTGGATAGTTCTCTACATCTTCTGTATTTGCCATTTGTCCACCTGGGATACCACGCTCAAGCATCAGTGTGCTTAAATTCGCACGAGATGTATATACCGCAGCTGTCATACCAGCTGGTCCTGCACCAATAATAATGACATCATAAATTTTTTCTTCTGACACACTATTCACTCCCATTCATTCATACACATTAAGTTACCCTCATTATACTGTTAGCATCATTTTTTTCCCAATGATTTGCCTACCCTACGTGTGCGTGCGCTTAACAGCCTGCACATACTTTCGTACAGTCGCTACAGATACATTATATACATCACCAAGCTCTGCCTGTGTCATCTTATTTCTTTGTTCGCCGCGCACAATGTATTCAATTGCCGCTGACCAACCGTACACATTTGTAAAAGTCGCTCCAGATGTATATAAACGTATGAACGTGCAAAACCAAAAATTTAAACACTCTTCGATTAATTCATCGTCTTTTTTCGTATAATTGTATAATGCATCCGCGATTCGTACGCACTGTTCAAATTGCTGTAAATCAGCTGGGATACTTTTATGACTATTAAGTAAAAAGAAATATTTTGCAAGTTGCGATACGATTGGAACACCATTTTTCGCTTGCGTTACATCAAAGAAGAATCCAACCTTCTCTGGTGTTGACAATTCATTCATTAAATATAAAGCTAGCATTTTCTCTTCTAGCGTCGTACTTTGCTGAAATGATTTTCGTAACTCTTCAAATAAAAGATTTTGTCCTTCATCTGCTAAATTCAGTGCATTCCACGGTTCTTTTCCTTTTTTATCAGGATGCAATTCTACAACATGTTGCCACATTTTTCCAGCTACTTGCTGTTCCTTCACCATATACGCAGAGTATGCAAACCAGTAATAAAAACTGACGTCTCCTTCATACCCTTGACGCTTTAATACTTTGAACCATTTATATGCAGGTTCAAAATGACCAATTGTTGCAAGTGTTGTTCCAAGTTTCAAACGATGCTCAAATGAAATTGGATATACCGAAACTAACTGCCCCGCTAATGACTCTACTTGCTTATGCTCTCCAATTGAATATAGAAAAATAAGCGTATTACAAAGCGCATGCATATTACCAGGATTTTTCTCTAAAATCATTTCTGTTAACTTAAGCGCTTGATCTACATTACCTGATTGAAAATGTGCAATCGCTAAATTATTATGTCCTGACCAAAATTCTGGATATTCTTTCGTAACAACTTCTAGTGTAGCAATCGCCTCTTCTAATTGTCCGTTACGAATGTAGCGGTTCGCTTCTTCTTGCATAACAATTAGCTCATCTTCATCCTCAATCTCTTCCGCACCCATTGCATCTTCTTCCATAATCTCAAGCAATTCTAATGTATCTTTTACAAATTCCTTCTCTTCCGCAACTTCTAAATATCGCTCTGCATACTTCTTCGCCTGTTGAAACAAGCCCATATATGCATAATTATTTGAAATAAAATAATAGCATTGCTCAAGTTCAGGATTGGATCTAACAAGCTTTAGAAATATCTGATTCGACTCTTGATATTCACCAGATTCAGATAATGCTATTGCTAGTTGGCATAAAATAAACGGCTCCTTTTCGCTTTGTGCTGCTCTTCGAAAATATTTAATTGCATCTTGCAATTTTTGCCCTTTATAAGCCCTCATCCCTTTTTTATAAAAGAAGTCCGCTAACTGATTAAAAGAGATAACTTGTCCGTTCTCCTTATATATTCTTTGATTTTTCCCCATATATCCTCCAGTTTTTTGTTTTCTTCGTTCACACATTCTTCTATCTATAAGTATAAACGATTCCGTAAAAAACAAAACAGTATATTATAATCAATTATTTCCTTTTTATTCATAAAAAGAGAAGGGAAATGTTACATTTTTAACATCAACCTTCTCTAGTGGCCATTTCCTCTTTCGTATAAATAATACGCATCGGATTTCCGCCTACGAAAGCGCCGCCTGGTACATCTTTATGGACAAGTGTGCCTGCTGAAACGATAGCTCCATCTCCAATTGTCACACCTGGTAAAATTGTCGTATTCGCTCCAATCATAACTTCATTCCCTATGACGATTTCTCCGAGTCGATACTCACGAATTAAATATTCATGCGCTAAAAGCGTTGTATTATAGCCGATAATTGAATTGTCTCCCACAGTAATCTTTTCTGGAAACATAATATCTGGCATTACCATAAGTGCAAACGACGTTTTCTTTCCTACTTCCATCCGTAAAAACGTGCGATATAACCAATTCTTTACGGATAAAAATGGCGTGTAACGTGCGATTTGGATGATAATAAAGTTTTTCATTACCTTCCAAAAAGAAACTGTTTTATACACATTCCACAATGAATTTTCTCCTGAAACAGGATAGCGCGTTGTCCGTCGCACTGAACTCTCTCCTCTACTTATATAAAGTGACACTTTAACCGGCAGGAATCTTACTACCCGTTAATGCGGGACAAAATCGGTAGTAAATCACTCATTTTATCTAGCACATAATCTGGTTTATACGCTTCTAAATACGCTCTACCTTTCAATGTCCATGACACCGCTACTGTTTTCGTACCTGCATTTTGTCCACCGACGATATCATGATGATTATCACCAACCATCAATGTTTCTTCTGGCTTTGCATCTAATAATTCGAGTGCTTTTTGGAGTGGTTCTGGATGTGGTTTCACATGTTCCACATCATCAATCGTCACGACAACATCAAAAAACTGATCCAGTTTCGAAAGCTTTAATCCCATTTCAACCGTCTGTCTCGCTTTCGTTGTAACGATGCCGATCTTATAACCTTGCTTCTTCAATTCTTGAACCGTTTCATATACAGTTTCATACTCTTCCACTAATTCATCATGATGCTCATGATTAAATTGACGATAACATGTAATCATCTCTTCAACCTTACTTGCATCAATCTTACTAAAAGTATCATGCAAAGATGGACCGATAAATGGCAATACATCTTCACGCTTATACTGATTAGAATAATAGTGATTTAACGTATGTAAAAAAGAAGAGATAATAAGTTCATTTGTATTAATTAACGTTCCATCTAAATCAAATAACACTGTATTTATTTTCATCGTCCTTAATCCTTTCATTACCTGAATATGAAAGAAGCAGCATCTTATATAAGATGCTACTTTTCTCTAATTTTCTAAATATCTTTTATCAGCTTGCCCCATTTTTCGTCTCACAATAATGAAAATGATAGAAATAACAACAATTCCAATAGACATTACTTGTGCAATACGAAGTGGTCCTAGCATTAAACTATCTGTACGCAAACCTTCTACGAAGAAGCGTCCCACTGAATACCAAATTAAATATGTGAAGAATAATTCACCACGGCGTAAATTCACTTTTCGTAACGCGAGTAGTAAAATAACGCCTGCAAAGTTCCATAATGATTCATATAAAAACGTTGGGTGATAATACACACCATCAATGTACATTTGATTAATAATGAAATCCGGTAAATGAAGACCTTCTAAAAACTGTCTCGTCACTTCATCACCATGCGCCTCTTGGTTCATAAAGTTTCCCCATCGGCCAATTGCTTGTCCTAGTAAAATACTCGGCGCAGCAATATCCGCTAACTTCCAGAATGAAAGCCCGCGTCGTTTCGCAAAAAGGATTCCTGTAATAACAGCCCCGATTAAACCACCATGAATCGCCAAACCACCTTGACGAATATTAATAATTTGACTCGGATTTTGCGAATAATATTCCCATTCAAAAATGACATAATACATTCTCGCAAAAAGAATGGCAATTGGTACTGCGATTAATACAAGGTCGATAAATGTATCTTTGTGAATACCAAGCCTTTCTCCCTCGCGAGTTGCTAGCCAAAGACCTAATAGCACACCTGTACCGATAATAACCCCATACCAATAAACAGGGAACGGCCCAAGTTGGACTGCTATACGGTCAAGCTGTGGTACAGAACCTAACAGCATATATATGACCTCCCTCTCTAGAGTCTACTCTTGATTTCCTAACTCAATCGCACTCATTAATCGTTCAGAGAACTGTTGTGCCGCATTGACTCCCATACGTTTTAATCTGAAGTTCATCGCTGCTACTTCAATAATAACAGCCAAGTTTCGACCAGGACGAACTGGAAGTGTAATCTTCGTAAGTTCTGTATCAATAATCTTCATCTTCTCTTCATCAAGACCTAAGCGATCATAATTTTTCTTTTGATCCCAAATTTCAAGATTAATAACAAGTGTAATACGTTTATAATTTCGTACTGCCCCTGCACCGAATAACGTCATTACGTTAATGATACCTAGACCACGAATTTCTAATAAGTGCTCAATTAAATCAGGTGAGCTCCCTACTAATGTATCTTCATCTTCTTGACGAATTTCTACGCTATCATCCGCAACAAGGCGGTGACCACGCTTTACAAGTTCAAGCGCTGTCTCACTTTTCCCGACACCACTTTGACCTGTAATTAAAACACCAACACCATAAATATCTACTAACACACCATGAACAGCTGTTGTTGGCGCTAACTTACCTTCTAAATAGTTTGTTAAACGACTTGATAATCTCGTCGTCGTTTGAGCAGAACGTAATAAAGGCACGCCTGATTCACGTGATGCTTGTAATAACTCATCCGGTACATCTTGATTACGAGTTACAATAATACAAGGCGTCTCCTCAGTACAAAGCGCTTTCATTCTCTCTTGCTTTTGCTCTGTCGTTAACGTATCAAAGAACGTAAGCTCCGTTTTTCCAAGAAGCTGCACGCGATCAGCTGGATAATATGTAAAAAATCCTGCCATTTCAATTCCAGGTCGCGATAAATCACTCGTATCAATCGGACGATGAATCCCTTCTTCACCACTTACTAACTCCAATTGAAATTGTTCAATTAAATCTTTTGTCCTTACTTTCGGCATATGTATAAACCTCCACTCCGCTGCGGGTTCAGTCTCATTTGATGTAAAATTCCATTCTATCGGATATTGTACCATTTTTTTCTGGAAACAAGAAACTCGGTTTCTAATAAATAGAAAAAAACATTTCATATGAATCATGAAATGTTTTTCTTTTTGTCATTTTCTCTTTTTTTCATGTAATGGTTCAACAATTACTTTTTCAATTATCATATTAAAAATAGAAATACAAATTGCCGCAACAATCGCTACACCAAATCCAGATATATTAAAGGCGTCCCCTAATAACGAATCCGTCATCTTTAACGTAATCGCATTAATAACAATTAAGAAGAAACCGAAAGTTACAAGAGTAATCGGTAGCGTAATTAAGATTAAAAGCGGCTTTACAAATACGTTTAAAATCGCCAATATAATACTCGCAATAATTGCAGTTTGTATATTTGCTATGTAAAATGCGTCTGGTGCAACCCCTTTTAAAAGTCCGGATACAGCGATTAACACAACGCTATTTACAAGAAGTGATACAATCCATCTCATTTCCTTACACATCCTTTTAACATATATATTTCATCATACGCTAATAGACAATAAACGCAAGTATCATACGAGCGCTTATATCAACTTATTCTACCCTTCATGCTTGTATACCTATTAACAACCTTACTAGTTTTCCTTAGTGAAATAAAAACCGAGTGCAATTCCCACTCGGCTTTCATTAACAACTTATTGTGATAACTCTACTTCTTTTATTTTCTCTTTCATTCTTGCTTTATCACGATCTAAAATCTCTTTTAAATACTTACCTGTATAAGAGCGCTCTTCTTTCACTACTTGCTCTGGCGTTCCGGAAGCAACGATTTGTCCGCCTTTGTCTCCGCCTTCTGGTCCAAGGTCAATAATATAATCAGCTGTTTTAATAACATCTAAATTATGCTCAATTACAAGTACCGTCTCACCACTCTCAACAAGACGTTGCAACACTTCTAGAAGGCGTGCAATATCATGTGCATGTAAGCCAGTCGTTGGCTCATCTAAAATGTATAACGTACGCCCTGTAGAACGACGATGCAATTCAGAAGCTAATTTCACACGCTGCGCCTCACCACCTGATAACGTCGTAGCTGGTTGTCCTAATTTCATATAACCAAGCCCTACATCTACAAGCGTTTGAAGTTTACGCTTAATCTTCGGGATATTAGCAAAGAACTCTACCCCATCTTCAATTGTCATCCCTAACACTTCAGAAATATTCTTATCTTTATATTTCACTTCTAACGTTTCACGGTTGTAACGTTTACCGTGACAAACTTCACACGGAACATACACGTCTGGTAAGAAATGCATTTCGATTTTAATAATTCCATCACCACGGCACGCTTCACAACGGCCACCTTTTACGTTAAAGCTGAAACGTCCTTTTTGATACCCACGTACTTTCGCTTCATTCGTGTGCGCAAATACATCACGAATATCATCAAATACGCCAGTGTATGTCGCCGGATTTGAACGTGGTGTACGCCCGATTGGTGATTGATCAATATCAATCACTTTATCTAACTGCTCAAGACCTTTAATTTCTTTATGAGCCCCTGGCTTCGCTTTCGCCTTATATAGCTTTTGAGCTAATGATTTGTATAGTACTTCATTAATTATCGTACTTTTTCCAGAGCCAGATACGCCTGTTACTGCTACAAATGTTCCTAGAGGGAATGACATTTTCGCATTCTTTAAGTTATTTTCTTTCGCACCGACAATCTCCACTTTACGTCCGTCACCTTTACGTCTTTCAAGTGGTACCGGAATAAACTCTTTACCGCTTAAATATTTCCCAGTTAATGAATTCTCGTCTTGCATAACTTCAGCTGGTGTACCTGCTGATACAACTTGACCACCATGAATACCTGCACCAGGTCCGATATCAAGTAAATAATCAGCAGCCATCATCGTATCTTCATCATGCTCAACAACAATTAACGTATTTCCTAAATCACGCATTTCCTGCAATGTACGAATAAGACGATCATTATCACGCTGATGCAAACCAATAGAAGGCTCATCAAGAATGTAAAGTACGCCAGTAAGGCGAGAACCAATTTGTGTCGCTAAACGAATACGCTGCGCCTCACCACCTGATAAAGTTCCTGCGGCACGACTTAACGTTAAATAATCTAAACCGACGTTCACTAAGAACCCAACCCGTTCCTGAATTTCTCTTAAAATTAAATGAGCAATTTTTTGTTGTTTCTCCGTTAACTCAACAGTTGAGAAGAACTCCTGTACTTCTTGAACAGAATATTTCGTTACATCGGCAATCGTTTTATCACCAACGAAAACAGCTAAACTCTCAGGCTTTAAGCGTCCACCTTTACACTTCGGACAAGCTTGCTCTGCCATATATTTCTCCATTTGCTCACGAATATAATCAGAACTCGTCTCACGATAACGACGCTCAATATTCGGAATAACACCTTCAAATAAAATCTCATTTTCCTTTACTTGACCAAATTCATTCACATAGCGAAAATAAAGCTTCTCTTCCCCGCTTCCGTACAGCACTTTATCAAATAAATCCTTCGGTATATCTTTCACCGGCATATCCATATCGATGCCGTAATGATTACACACAGATTTTAACAATTGCGGGTAATATTGTGAACTTGTCGGTTCCCAAGGAGCAATCGCATGTTCATTTAATGACACATCCCAGTTCGGAATAACAAGTTCTAAATCTACCTCTAACTTCGATCCAAGTCCATCACAAGAAGGACACGCGCCGAACGGACTATTAAACGAGAACATACGCGGCTCTAATTCTCCGATTGAAAAACCACAATGTGGACAAGCATGATGTTCACTAAATAGAAGTTCTTCCTCTCCCATTACATCGATTAAAACTCGGCCCCCGCCAAGCTTTAAAGCACTTTCTAGTGAATCTGCAAGTCGGCTTGCAATTCCTTCTTTCACAACAATACGGTCAATAACAACTTCAATTGAATGCTTCTTATTTTTTTCTAAAGTAATCTCTTCCGATACATCCAGCATCTCTCCATCAACGCGCACACGAACATAACCTTGCTTCTTAATATCTTCTAATACTTTCGCATGCGCACCTTTACGCCCTGACACGATAGGCGCTAGCACTTGCAACTTCGTACGTTCAGGATATTCAAGAACACGGTCTACCATTTGTTCCACTGTTTGTGATGTAATTTCAATTCCATGATTCGGACAAATCGGCGTACCAATTCGTGCGAATAATAAACGTAAATAATCATAAATCTCCGTTACCGTTCCAACCGTTGAACGAGGATTACGACTCGTTGTTTTTTGATCAATTGAAATCGCTGGAGATAAACCTTCAATCATATCAACATCCGGCTTATCCATTTGCCCTAAAAACTGGCGCGCATACGCAGATAAAGATTCCACGTATCTACGCTGTCCTTCTGCATAAATCGTATCGAATGCTAACGATGATTTCCCCGAACCAGACAATCCCGTCACAACAACAAGCTGATTCCTCGGAATGGTTACGTCAATATTTTTTAAATTATGCGCTCTAGCACCTTTTACAACAATAAAATCTTTACTCACTCTTTTCACCCTTCCGCTTTTAATTCTAATAGTAAATCTCTTAATTCAGCTGCACGCTCGAAATCTAATGCCTTTGCTGCTTCTTTCATCTCTGCTTCCATCTTCGCAATTGTATTTTCACGTTCTTTTTTCGTCATCTTCTTAGCTGGTGTTGCTTCATATATTTCCGTATCCTCAGCTGCTGTTGTCGCACGAATAACGTCACGTACTCCTTTTTGAATCGTCTTCGGCGTAATACCATGCTTTTCATTGTAAGCTTCTTGTATACTACGACGACGCTGTGTTTCTTCAATTGCAATTCCCATTGATCTCGTTATGCGATCTGCGTACATAATAACGCGGCCGTTTGCATTACGCGCCGCACGACCAATTGTTTGAATTAATGAACGCTCTGAACGTAAGAAACCTTCCTTATCAGCATCTAAAATAGCTACAAGTGATACTTCTGGAATATCTAATCCTTCTCGTAATAAGTTAATACCGACAAGTACATCAAACTTACCAAGGCGAAGATCACGGATAATTTCAATACGCTCTAATGTTTTAATTTCAGAGTGAAGATAATTCACTTTAATTCCTACATCTTTTAAATAGTCCGTTAAATCCTCTGACATTTTCTTCGTTAAAGTCGTAATTAATACACGTTCATTTTTCGCAATCCGGTCATGGATTTCTCCTAATAAATCATCTATTTGTCCTTCAATTGGTCGTATATCAATTGGTGGATCTAAAAGCCCTGTTGGACGAATAATTTGTTCTATTGCTTTCGGTGACTGCTCTAACTCATACGGTCCTGGCGTTGCCGAAACGTAAATAACTTGATTCGTTTTCTCTTCAAACTCATCAAACGTGAGCGGTCTATTATCTAAAGCTGATGGCAGACGGAATCCATGATCAACAAGCACTTGCTTACGTGCTTGGTCCCCGTTATACATCGCTCTTACTTGCGGAACCGATACGTGCGACTCATCCATAACGATTAAGAAACCCTCTGGAAAATAATCTAAAAGCGTATACGGCGTTGAACCTGCTGGACGAAGTGTTAAATGACGGGAATAGTTTTCAATCCCTGAACAAAAGCCCATCTCGCGCATCATTTCTAAATCATAACGCGTTCGCTGTTCTATGCGCTGCGCCTCTAACAACTTACCGTTATCATTTAATTCTTTTAAACGCTCTTCTAATTCTTTTTCGATATTTTCAATAGCGACCTTCAGCTTTTCTTCACGTGTAACGAAGTGAGATGCCGGGAAGATTGCTACATGATCACGTTCTGCTAATACTTCACCCGTTAATGCATTTACTTCTCGAATACGATCTATTTCATCCCCAAAAAATTCAATTCGAATACAATGCTCATCAAGTGATGCGGGGAAGATTTCAACTACATCTCCGCGCACACGGAATGTACCACGCTTAAAATCAATATCATTACGTCCATACTGTACATCAACAAGTTCACGAAGCAATTGATTGCGGTCCTTTTCCATACCAACTCGAAGCGAAACAACTAACTCGCGGTATTCTTCCGGAGAACCTAAACCGTATATGCACGAAACACTCGCAACGATAATAACATCATCTCGTTCAAATAAGGAAGACGTTGCCGAGTGGCGTAATTTATCAATTTCATCGTTAATTTGCGCATCTTTTTCAATAAACGTATCCGTATGTGGTACATACGCTTCCGGCTGATAATAATCGTAATAACTAACAAAATACTCCACAGAATTGTTAGGAAAGAAATCTTTCAGCTCACTATATAACTGTCCTGCTAACGTTTTATTATGAGCCATTACAAGTGTTGGTTTCTGCACTTCTTTAATGACATTTGAAATCGTAAATGTCTTACCCGTTCCTGTCGCTCCAAGCAACACTTGCTTTTTCTTTCCACTATTAATTCCCTCTACAAGCTTCTCTATCGCTCCCGGCTGATCACCTTGCGGGGAATACTCTGAGATAATTTCAAATGGATGTTCCAACTAAAAACCGACCTCCTCATAAAAATCTGTATTATTATTTTACCACGAATGCCCATAAAAAACCTAAAAAAAACGAACAGATATTCGGTAAAGTTTTCGACAAGTTATATATAGAAAAAGGAAGGAATAAATACTTCCTTCCTCTACTAACTCTATTTTTTAAGTACATATAATAAGTCATATCCATTGCGCCCATTTTCATTCGTACAATCTATTAACCTATATGCCATTTCTGATTCACGTTGCTCTTTAACAATCCTTTTACAACTATCTTTATGTAACCCTTTATGGTCACCAGCAAATTGATCTTGTCTATTATCTAACACATAAAGTATATCTTTCTCACTATGCTCTAACGTTTGAAAAATCGGGTCACCTTCATGTGTATACTGTGCAATTCTTATTTTATCAACTTCCCCTTGTTCCACATTCCAAACGAACTTCTCGAATTTATCTAGATTAGAAATTTCCGCCCCTTTGCAACGACATCATTCTTCTTATCAATTGCACTGTTAGGTTGTGAACATGCTACTAAACTAAAGAGAAATAAGCATATAAAACTTGTTCTTTTTCCTATTGTTATCCTCTCCTATACAAACTATTGGTATACTAGAAAAAAGCTACTTTCCTCTATGAAAGTAGCTTCTTGTTTCCTTTCTCCTTCTTCGGAAAAATAACATATGAAAATGAAATCGCAGTATCCGCTAAAAGAATAATAGCCCATACTTTGCTTACACGGCTTGCTGTTTTATTTAAAACGATTCCTGACTCTAACCAATTTCCCCACTGTTCTACTGGAATAAGCCCATACATGAAGAAAAAGAATATATGAACCGCAATAAACAAAATAAGATGTAAAATCCAATTTTTTATTTCCTGCTTCGCATGCGCCATCCCTGTTACTTCAAATGGTTCTTCGATAATAGGCGCCGGTTCATTCCGCCACTTCGCAACTAATTTTTGTACATATATATCTAATTTCTTCAAATCCTTTTTCCCATAAAAAACTGCATATAATAAAATGATTACCGTAATGATTTGAAAATTAGAGAACTTCCCTGTTTGATAATAGTCCAATACCCCTAAAGTTAAAATAAACACTTCATTTATGAGTAGCACAATCCCCATAATAAAGCTCGCCTTTTTCAAGCGAAATCCATACCTTAGTAAAAAGAATCCGATAGCTGATAACCAAAATACAATCTCTGCCCCAATTAAAAAATACCAACGATATTCTGCAAGTATACTCATTTATCCCTCTCCCTTTCGTCATATATACGAAAAGCCTCATCCATATATGATAGAAGCTCTTCTTCAATTGGATACATACTCATTTTCTGTGAATCTTCTTTTGACTTTCTTACTTCCCACAATTTATCTAAAAATGCTTCATCACCATTTGCCATCTCTAAACACTTCTGCATTAATTTCTTTGTTGCGCCTTGTACCTCATCACATGATGCTTCCTTACCGTCTTTCATAAAGTTACGTAGTTGCTTTAATAAATTTACCCATTCTAAAACATTCGGGTCTTCTTCACTCATGTTCGGCAAATTATGAAGCAACTTTTGTTCTCCCTTAGAAAAAACTTCATTTTGAAACATCTCACGTATTCGCGGAGACTGTTTCGAAAGCTGAATGAGTTCAAACATAACTTTCCAATCCAGTTCTCCCTCCACATCCACTGAATAAACAACTGCCTGTAAAATACGTTCCATTCGATTAAATTTTTTCTGTTCTTCCTGTACAAATCTAAGTTGCTTTTCAAGCGATATTTTTAAATTGAGCTCATCCGTTATTAACATATTCGTAATCTCTTTTAATGAAAAACCCATTTCTTTTAAAAATAAAATTTGTTGCAAACGAACAACATCTCTCTCGCTATATAACCGATGTCCTCCATCAGTTTTCCCACTCGGCTTTAATAAATCAATTTGATCATAATAACGTAACGTCCTTACTGTAACCCCTGTTTCCCTCGTTAGTTCTTGAATTGAAATCAACTCCATCACCTCTTCTCCTTTATTATAAAAGGTGACGTAACGTAACTTTCAAGTAGTTTGTAAAAAAAATACAAAAAGCTGTTTATACCTTTTGTATAAACAGCTTTTATGGAAATAACCCCTTTTGTATAGCACGCCCACAAAATAAAATAATTGCCCCTACAACAACACTTGTTGCTGTTTTATGATAATGCGCTAAAATTAATAAATAGTATGATAAACCTACAGCACCAATTATAATACATACACTTGGCACTGGATTACGAGAGAAGTTTTGTATTCCCAAAAACAAAGCAAAAATAGCCGTAGCGACACATAATACCGGTAATCCCATCCCAGTTCCCCTTTTTCTATCTATTCCTTGTTGCTAACACACTCGTCGATGCCATACTTATTAATAAACCAAAAATAGCAATATATAATAACTCATTTACATGTACTACTTGCCTATCTAAATACTTATTTACACAAAGATACATAATGAACAAAAAAACGCAGCTTGTAATACAAATCGTAAAATATGACTTCATATTGTTCACAACTCGCTCATCAATTGACGATACTCTCTCTTCTTTCAAACGCTTTTGTTCTCTATATTCCGAAATGCCATATAAAATGACTAGTGCTACATTCGATATGAAGATCGTTCCCCACGAAATACTTAAAATCATTAAACTCACATTTAAAACAAGACCCGCTAAAAACAAACTTCCTATAAACCGTATAATATCTTGCTTACTCATACATGATCAGCCTCTTTTTGATTTCTATATTTCCATTTCGGCCAATAGTTCACAAAGAAATAAACAAACTGTCCTAATACAAATAAAACAAACGGCATGCCCGCATTTCCATAAACAATTAAATTATACAAACTCCATACCGCTAAACTCATTGTTAAAAACAACCCTAAATATTTAAACGCTTTATCCGATTGAAATCTCTCAAACTCATCTTGCATTTTCATTCCTCCTATCGCTATGCTCGTTTCCCCGCCATTACTCCTATAGTGAGACTACCAGCAAATAAGAAACTACATACAATGAATATTTCTGGAATCGGTATAGTAATTCGCCCTATCGCTTTGCTTGCAACAATATAAACAATAAGCAAAAGAAATGCGAATATAAATGAGACATTTACATACTTTCTTATATTTTCATTTACCCGCTCATCTATATCTGGAAGTTCTTCTTTTTTGTACTTCCGCTTTTTGCAATTCGTATACAATATCAGAAATACAATTGCTAAAATGTTACTAACTATAAGCGATAACATCGGTATGGATGGGTCCATAATACGAACTAAAACGTCCCCTCACATAATCCTAAGACAGTAGCGATATACAACTTTTTAGTGTCGTTCATTTTCTCTCCCCTTACTCCAGCGTAAATATTTCCTCTACCTTCATCCCAAAATATTTGGCGATTTTTAGGGATAGCTCTAGACTCGGATTATAATGATGGTTTTCAATCGCCACAATCGTCTGCCGCGTCACCTGCATCGCCTTTGCCATTTCCACTTGCGTTATATGATGTTGTTTTCGTAATTCTTTAATTTTATTTTTCACACCCATAGGCTCCACCTTCGAAAGTAAAGATATCTTTACTTTAATTATAAATATTTTCCAAATTCAAGTAAAGATATATTTACAAAAAAAGGTAAAAAAAGAGACATCTATAAGATGCCTCTTTTYTTTGCTACATAAATCCTAAAGCATACACAAGAACATACCCAAGAACAGATAGGCAAACCGAGCCAATCAATCCTGCCATGAATGCCCTACTTCCTAATTTACGGAACGTTTTAAACTCTACATTTAAGCCTAGCCCTGCCATCGCCATTGCAATAAGCATGTACGCAATTACTACAATATAGCCGGCAACAACTTCTGGGATAATCCCAATCGAATGCACCGCACTCATCGCTAAAAATCCGAAGATGAACCAAGGAATCGGAAGGTCGCGCCACGATCTTTTTTCCTTGCTTTCCTCGCTCTTACCAAACCATAATCCAATTAAAATCGCTACTGGCACAAGCATCGCTACGCGCGTTAACTTCACAATAACCGCGATGTCTACAGCCGTGCTACCTCCTGGCGCTGCAGCCGCGATAACGTGAGCAATTTCGTGCAGCGTCGCACCTGAGAACACACCGTAACCGTAGGGTGAGAAGCCAAGCACTGGGTATAATAGCGTATAAATAAGTGTAAATATTGTACCTAAAATTGCAATAATTGCTGCCCCGACTGCTGTTTCTTCATCTTTCGCTTTCACTTGCGGTGCAATTGCCACGACCGCTGCCGCTCCGCAAATTGCAGTCCCGCATGCTGTTAAAATTCCAAGTTTCTGTTCTACTTTAAATACTTTCGTTAGTCCATATACAACGAAAATTGTAAATGTAATAACAACCGCTGCGATGACCAATACTTTCGGCCCCGCCTTCGCAATATCTACAAGATTTAACCTCATTCCGAGTAAGATGATCCCAAAGCGTAGCAACTTCTTACTCGCAAAGTTCGTTCCCACTATCGCTTCTTGAGGAATCCCGATTGCCGCGCGCCAAACCATTCCGATTAGAATAGCGATTACTAATTGTCCCATAATATTTAAAAATGGAAGCTCTGCTAAATATTTCGCGGCGATTGCGATTAATAACGTAATCCCAATACCTTGCGAAAATCCAAAGCCCTTCTTCTTTTGTATAACAAGTGTTTGTTCCACTTTGTACCACCCCAATAATCGTATTGGAACATGCATGTTCTTTCTAGTTACATTATAAGAGAGTTTTAATAATAAGTTTAATATCAATATTGAATCCCTATCATCAGAAATACTTATGATAAAATAAAAGCAAAAATAAAGGGGCTAACAAATGAACGTCGACATTTTAAAGATCTTTGTTACTGTCGTTGAACAAAAACATTTTTCGCGTGCTGCGGAACTATTAAACCTTTCACAACCTGGCGTTAGTATGCACATTCGCAACCTGGAAAATGAATTTGGGACTACACTTATTCAGCGCTCCCCAAAGCACGTCCAAGTTACGGAAGCTGGAAACATATTATACATACACGCAAAGCAGATGCTCTCCCTTTATGAAGATGCAAAACAGGAAATTAATGCGCTGCATAACGTCGTAACAGGGACACTTCGCATCGGCGCTAGCTTTACAATTGGCGAATACTTACTTCCAAAAATACTTGCGCGCTTTGCCAATGAAAATGCACACGTCGAAGTTCATACATTTATCTCCAATACGGAAGAAGTTTTGCAAAGCCTCCGCTCTAATCAAATTGATATCGGCTTAGTGGAAGGCCAAGTCGTATACGCTGACGTAGATGTTGAAACTTTTATGCAAGATGAAATGAAACTCGTCGTCCCGCCAAACCACCCATTGCTCCATATCAAGGGGATTAACGAAAATGCATTGCAAGACCAAGTCTGGGTATTAAGGGAGAGCGGCTCTGGCACACGTGCCTATAGCGATCGATTTATACACCAACATCATTTAAAAATGAAACGCTTCTTTACATTTAGCAGTATTCAAAGCGTGAAGGAAGCCGTTGCAGCCGGTCTTGGCATCGCTATCCTTTCAGATTGGACTGTTCGAAAAGAACTGTTGGCACAAGAAATATTCCACATCCCTGTTCCGAACGAAGAGCTAATCCGTCCATTCTCCATCGTGCGCGGCAAATATTTTATCCCGTCTAAAGCTATTCAAGTCTTTTTAAAACACGTAGATTCTTTTGCGAAAAAACAGAGTTGACCTTCACATTAGTGTGAAGGTTTACAATACATGTAAAAGGAGTGAAACACATTGCGAATTGGAGAGTTATCAAAAGAAACTGGGGTTAGCGAAAGGGCACTAAGACATTATGAAGAAAAGGGATTACTCCCTTCGAAACGCCTAGCAAATGGCTACCGTGATTTTGATGAAAGTGCAATCGAAAAAGTAGAGCTGATTCAAATGTACTTGCAAATCGGCTTAAATTTAGAAGAAACAGAACGAATGCTACGTTGCCTTGAAATCGAGCCACATCTCTACGAAAATCCGTGTAGTAGTATCCTTGCACTTTACGAAGACAAACTTGATGAGGTAACGAAGCAAATCACATTACTTTCCAACATTCAAACGAATTTACAAAAACACGTTTCACTCCTAAAACAAGCAAAAGAAAAGGGATGATTACATGTTTGTTATACATGGCAGTTCAAGACAAAACGGAAATACGGAAGCTTTAACACATATGGTGATTGATGGGATTGAAACAGAACAAATTTACTTGCGTGATCATATCGTCCACCCAATCATAGATCAGCGCCATGATGTAGAAGGATTTCAACCTGTAAATGATGACTACGAGCAGTTAATTGAGCGCATGCTAGAGCACGACACGATTATCTTCACTACACCACTATACTGGTACGGAATGAGCGGCCACATGAAGAACTTCGTTGATCGCTGGTCACAAAGCTTGCGTAATAAATCTCTTCATTTCAAAGAAAAAATGAAAGGCAAAAAAATGTACGTTGTCATCGTTGGCGGAGACAGTCCAAAACTGAAAGCATTGCCGCTTATCGCCCAGTTTCAATATATCTTTGATTTTGTTGGTTCATCATTTGAAGGGTATATTATTGGGGATGCGAATGGACTAGATGAAATCAAGAACGATGCTGAGGCGCTGGCAAAAGCACAATTGTATAATAATAAATTCAAAAATAGCAAACAGAAATAAGTTTGACAAATCCATTTGTATGCGCATACAATAAAAATAATATTATGAAAGGAAGGTACTTTGACCAATGAAGTTCTAATTCTCTTATTTATTTCATCCATCACAAATAGTGAACAAAAATGATGAAAACTAGCAGAGGATTAGTCTGTCCATTTGTCGATACTTTCTTTCGATACGATCATGTAAAAAATCGTTTATTTATGTACGATTTTTACATTGAAGGGCGACATTTATCCTCTCTAGTGAAACTAGGGAGGTTTTTTTATGACTATTTTAATCGCACGTAATATCGAAAAGAGCTTTGGTGATCGCACCATATTTACGTTACCATCACTAGAAATTCAAGCAAACGATCGTATAGGGATTGTCGGAGTCAACGGAGCTGGAAAATCTACGTTATTACAAATATTAAGTAAAGAAATAGAAGCTGACAAAGGCACAGTAACTCATCATAGTTCTATCGCCATTATCCCACAGCTTAGCGAGGGGATATCGGAAACCGCTTCTTCCCTCGCTAAGGGCAAATGGAATATTTCAAACGTCGCAAATTCAATGAGCGGCGGTGAACGAATGCGCCTAAAGATCGCCCATGCCCTCGAACAAGATGCAGGCATTCTATTTGCTGATGAGCCAACAAGTCACTTAGATATGTTCGGTACAGAGCAATTAGAAAAGGCACTTTTATCTTATAAAGGTGCACTTGTTTTAATATCGCATGATCGTGATCTTTTAGATGCCATATGTACAAAAATCATCGAAGTTGAAGACGGTACTATTCAAGAATATAAAGGTAATTATTCAAACTATCGAAAGCAAAAAGAACGTGAGCGAATACAAAAGCAAGCAGAATATGATCAATATATACAAGAAAAAAATCGGTTAGAACAGTCAATTTCACAAAGAAAGCAACGTGCTTCTAGCATGACAAAAATCCCAACACGGTTCAGTTCATCTGAATCTAAACTTTATAAGTGCAGCGGGGCTCATGGGCAAGAAAATGTTAGCAAAGTAGCGAAAGCACTAGAAACACGCCTTGAAAAGTTGGAACAGAAAGAAAAACCGAAGGACTTCTCTCAAGCTCAGTTTGACGTACAATACCACACACCAATTCATAGTAAAGCAGTTGTTCAGTTTAATAAAACAACGAAGAAAATAGGGGATCGCACATTATTTAAAAATATGAATGGAACAATTGTCCCTGGGGCAAAGCTTGCTATTTTAGGGACAAACGGAAGCGGAAAAACAACTTTGTTCAAAATGCTTCTCACGAACGAGCGTGGCATTCAGCTTTCGAAAAGTTGTAAAATTGGATACTTTGAACAAACATTATCTATTTTAAAAACAGATAAAACAATTTTAGAAAACGTTCTAGAAGAAACAAACTATACAGAATCGTTCGTTCGAACAATACTTGCACGGCTCCTATTCCGCCGTGAAGATGTTCATAAACCTGTGCACATCTTAAGTGGTGGAGAACGCATGAAGGTTGCACTCGCAAAAGTATTTTTAGGAAACTATAATATGCCTCTGCTCGACGAACCGACAAACTATTTAGACTTGGCAACGCAAGAAGAATTAGAAAGCATGTTACAGGAGTATCCTGGCACAATACTTTTCATTAGCCATGACCGTGCCTTTATTCGTTCTGTTGCAAACCATATTCTACAAGTAGATGAGAGCGAACCAAGAATATTCCACGGCAATTACGAGCAATACACAAAAAGAACCACCCAAGCTTCTGTAAACGTTACTGAACAAGAATTATTACGATTACAAACAAAATTAACAGAAATCATCAGCCGGATTTCTATCCCAAATCAGCATGATGACATCACATTTCTCGAACAAGAATACGAAAAATTATTAGTTCGAATTCGGCAGTGTAAAGAAGCGCTCTAATGTCTTCCCCATATATCGACGGGACCTTCCACATTCCCCAAGAAATATCGAGGCTTCGACATAGAATATCACCCTACCTATAATGTTAGACACAATAACAACAAAAAGCCGTGCACCAGCACGGCTTTTCACTTTATATACGGACAGCAGTCCCACTCACCGCAACCATTAGCATTCCTTCGCGAACTACTTCGTAGTCCACGTCGATACCAACAATGGCGTTCGCATTTTTTTGTCTTGCGAGAGTTTTCATCTCTTCCATTGCAATGTCGCGCGCTTCTTTTAATTTACTTTCGTAGGCGCCTGCGCGACCACCGACAACGTCACGGACAGAAGCGAAAAGGTCACGAACGATATTCGCACCCATGATTGCTTCGCCATTAACGATATCGATATACTCAATAATTTCTTTCCCTTGAATTGTAGAAGTTGTTGTTACAATCATGCTTTATAGCCTCCCATATAAGATTTCCACTTACTTATGGTGCACTAATTCAGCAGAAATTATATTTACGAACTAAACTGCGCCTCATACAATCGGCTGTAACCCTCGCCTCGTTTGATTAGTTCCTCATGTGAACCTTGTTCTGCAATACCGTCTTTATTTACAACGACGATGCGATCTGCATTTTTAATAGTTGCAAGCCTGTGAGCGATAACTAATGTTGTACGGCCAACAGATAGTTCTGCAAGTGATTTTTGGATAGCAAGTTCTGTCTCTGTATCTAGCGCAGAAGTTGCTTCATCTAAAATTAAAATTGGCGGGTTCTTCAAGAACATACGGGCAATTGCTAAGCGCTGCTTTTGTCCTCCTGAAAGTTTCACACCACGCTCACCGATAACTGTATCTAAACCGTCTGGTTGCGAGTAAATTAAGTCCTCTAGCTGAGCACGTTTTACCGCCTGCCAAATTTCAGATTCTGAAGCTTTTAAGTTTCCGTAAGCGATATTTTCACGAATTGTTCCTGAGAATAAGAAAACATCTTGCTGTACAATTCCGATTTGCTTACGAAGTGACGATAACGTCATCTCTTTGGTGTCAATGCCATCAATTTGAATTGATCCAGATGAGTGTTCATAAAAACGAGGCAATAAACTACATAGTGTTGTTTTCCCTGCCCCTGATGGTCCAACGAAAGCAACTGTTTCACCTGCATGTATTTTCAAACTAATATCGTTTAAAATCGGCTCTTTATTTTCATATCCGAACGTGATGTTATTGTATTGAATATCGCCGTGTACATGTTTAACTTCTATTGCATCTTTAGAATCTACAATATCCGGCTCTGTTTCCAGAAGTTCTACATATCTTTTAAAACCAGCGATTCCTTTCGGATAACTTTCAATAACCGCATTAATTTTTTCAATTGGGCGGAAGAAAATATTCGTTAATAAAACGAATCCAATAAATCCACCGTACGTTAATTCACCTTGCAGAACAAACCATGTACCACATATTAATACAAAGAGTGTTACAAGACGCATCAGCATATAACTAATCGATGAATTTAACGCCATAATTTTATACGCCATTAATTTTGTTGTACGGAAACGAGCATTATTTACAGCAAATTGCTCTTTCTCAAACTTTTCATTTCCGAATGCTTGTACAACGCGGATACCACCTACATTGTTCTCGATACATGCATTGAAATCAGCAACGTCTGAGAATAAACGTCTAAACGTACCTGTCATTTTTTTATTGAAGTAAAGTGCCAACCATAATAAGAACGGGATTACGAAGAATGTTAGAAGTGCTAACTTCCAGTTAATCATCATCATAAATGAAAATGCTCCAACTAAAGTCATAATGGCAATGAATAAATCTTCTGGTCCATGGTGAGCAATTTCCCCAATTTCCATTAAATCGTTTGTAAGACGTGAAATTAAATGACCTGTTTTATTATTATCAAAAAATCTGAATGATAGCTTTTGAATGTGATCAAATAATTTCTGCCTCATATCTGTTTCAATGTTAACCCCAAGCATATGTCCCCAATATGTAACGACATATTGCAAACCTGCATTTAACACATAAACTACGAACAAACCGAAACAAGCCCATAAAATAAGCGTCCAGTTTTGTCCTGGTAATAACTTATCAATAAATTGATTTACGATAAGCGGGAAACCAAGTTCGAGTAAACCTGCGATAACTGCACAGGAAAAATCGAGTACGAATAAACCTTTGTACGGTTTATAGTAAGAAAAAAATTTACGTAGCATATCTTTCCTCCCTTTTCCAAATTAAAAGACTCTCTAAATGATAACCATTATCAAATAATTATTCAAGTTATCCGTCTATGAAACTAAAAAAGTGAGAAAATCTATAAAAAAGCCTAATCCCTCATTTATATCAATGAGAAATTAGGCTTCATTTATATATATTACTTATCGTATTCAAATAAATGTGCCCACTTATAGCGTGCGATCCTTCTATTTTTTCACAAATACATCTTGTGAACAATTCGAAACTTGTAATACCTTCAACACACCTTTTGCTTTTCTACGTTCTTATCCGTTTATTTCCCACTGTGCAATAAACAGTTTAACTTGTAGATTTAAAGTTATATATTAACCCTCCCTAAAGTTTCCCCACTACATTTGGATTTGGAAATAGCGACGAACAGTTTCTTCAATCTCATGCTTTTCTAGTTTTTCTTTTGTTTTTTCTTTTCCATCAACGATAATTAGCGTGTCTCCTAACAAAGTGATACGCCCATTTTCTGTCACTCTTGAAAGGAAATACATCTTGTTGAACATTGATTCTGGAGCTGTTTCAGTTAAGACACAGATTGGATGAATGTTCAACAAGTTCCATTTATGGGAAGGCTGCTCAAATCGATATAGAATCTCCCATTCACCATCAGTCTTTTTTTGCAAATGATAAAACGATGTTGTTTCATCTTTATTTACTCGGTAAAGGCCATCACTATCTACAACTTCCTCTCCATTCAGCGGAACAGGAATTCGTGGCGAATTACCGCCCATACCTACATCCACCAAGTATTCTTTATTATCAATTGGTACGATTATGAATAAGTGAGCATTTTCAAGAGCCCAAATCCCTTCTCTTACATATACAGTTCCTGCCATAAGATACGGGTCAAAACCTAATTCTTTTAGCAGAAAATAAAATATTCCGTTTAACTCGTAGCACACGCCACCCTGCTTCGCATGAACAATTTTTTGATATAAATCTTCTTCACGCAAAGATAGCGGTTTTCTTGCCAAAATATCAAGATTCTCAAAATGAACGTTGAGTACATGTTGTTTTTGAAGATGAGATAAGTAAGGGAAACTTACCTCTCTTTTTTCAGATTGAATATGTTCTAAATATTTTTGAATATCCAAAAATCATCCACCTCATTTTTTTATTTATATTTCTTTTTATAATGTTTCTTTTCACACTCATATTATAAAATTGATTATTGATAAACAAAAATATAAAATAACTATCATATTAATAACTTTGAGTATATAAGAGAAGGTGAACACATTTTATGGAATTACTGCAGCTCAAGTATTTTAAGACAGTCGCTCGTACGGAACATATAACAAAAGCGGCACAGGAACTTCATATCTCCCAACCAGCTTTAAGTGTTACTATCGCTCGATTAGAAGAAGAATTAGGAGTTCCCTTATTCGATCGAGTCGGGAGGCAAATTCGTCTAAACACTTTCGGAAAAGCTTTTCTCAAGCAAGTAGATACAGCCCTTGAGGCACTGGAAGTAGGTAAACGACAAGTTACAGACATGGCTGGATTAGAACGTGGAAGTGTTTTAATAGCTACTACGACCTTAAATCGAGTATCTGAATTACTAGCACCTTTTCTAGACTTATATCCACATATTAACTTCCGCATAACGCAGGCATCCACAGAAGAATTGAAAGTTCAACTCCTTGAAAACGGCGAAATCGACTTTTGTCTTACTCCTTCACCTATTGATCGACTAGGAATCTATAGTCTTCCATTAATGACCGAAGAGATTGTACTAGCTGTGCCGAGTACACATCGTCTCAAAAATCGCCACCGTATCAAGCTAAGTGAAGTAGCAGATGATCCGTTCATCTCCCTAAAGCCAGGATACAGCTTCCGTGAAATTACAGACAAGTTCTGCAGGCGGGCTGGGTTTACGCCCAATGTCGTATGTGAAGGGGATGAACCTGCAGCCATCAGCGGCTTAGTACGCACCGGTCTTGGTGTTGCCTTTTTACCAATTGCAGCAAAAAAGGAATTACCCCCACTGACGCTTCTCCATATTGAAGAGCCCGTTTGCCATTGGACGCCTCATTTAGTGTGGAATGAAAAACACTACTTATCACTTGCTGCACAAACGTTTCGCGAGTTTGTTGTACAACATTATGCTCAAGTAAAACCGTAAATTGTAACAAAAAAGAAGAGTCTGTATAACTACAATGTTATACAGACTCTTCTTTCATTTCATTTTAATGATTATATAGCTTCCGAATCCCACTCGTGCTCTTGCTGAACAAATACAACACCTAATTCATGATGTCCCCCGGCGTATAATGCCGTTTGAGCAAGACGAAGCTCACCATTTGTATCTACTACTTCTAATTTACAAAACGCTCCTGTCGTCTTCGTTTGAAGCGCGTCATAAAACTCTTCGGTACTTCTTGGAATGATTCCATTTACTTTCGTAATAACTTCTCCAGGCTTTAAATTCATCTCTGCCCCAATTGTATTCGGAATTGTATCTAACACAACAAGTCCATCATTACGTGCGGCAAAGTATGCTGGTCTTTTCTCGTCTGCAATTTTCTCTTGCATCGAGATTGTAAAGCGTCCAAGCATTGCGACTCCCATCGCGATAATTGCGAGTACGTGCCACCAGTAACTTGCGATACCTAAAACGAGTACGAGCCCCGCTAAACCATAGACGCGTCTTCCTGTAAATAATAAAGCTTCCGTCGGCTCATAACTTCTAACCTTTCTCATAAATCCAATTAAAAATGGAACGAGGAATAAAGAGTATGTAGTCGAACCTATTGAAACGACAGGCCACCAAGAAATAAATCCTGTCACCGCGTCTCCTGGTATAAGAATAAATACTGGTACAAGCCATAAACGATTGGATTCATGTAGTCCAATTCGTAGCCCACGCTTACCTTTGTTAATTTTCGGCGTAGAATAACGAACTGCATTTTTAGAGATTAATAAACCCTCTACAACGAGCATAACGCCTAGTAAAATAGCAAGGGATACAATCGTACCCTCTTCACCTTCTCCAAGCTGTAAGAAGGAAACTGGCATCTTAGACGATAACAACACGAGTGCAATCGCGATTCCGAAAGTATAAGCYACAGATAAATATCGATACATAGCAGTTAATCCGAATAATAACGTCCAAAGTAAAATTGCCCATAAACTCGCTTTTGAAACAACAAGCCCAAGCCCAATCGTAATAATAGATACGATTAATCCGTACCCAATACCTGCAAATAGAGTTGTTCGTAGTTCAAACCAAATATCATATACTTTAAAAGAAAAATCTTTTCGTTCTCGTAATATACGTAAGTATCCAACGAAGATACTACTAATTAAAAATACATAGACAGCAGGGTGTAAGAAAAAACGTCCAACTGCTCGTAGTATTTCAAAAAGCCATGCCTCCACGAATTCATTCACCACCATTTATATCATTCTTTCTTTTTATCTTATCATATTTAACACATAAAAAAATACAGGCATCAAAGTGCCTGTATTCTTTCTTATTTCGCTATTAATTTCAATGCCGTCTGTAATTGTAAATCATTTTCTCCAGAACGGATTTTTTCAATGATTTTAGTTTGAATCGCTTCAGCTGTCTTTTTATCAAGTTGTCCTGTTGCTTCCATCTCATTCGCATTTTGGAATGCTTTTAGTGCTGATTCTGTCTCTTTGCTAAAGTATCCATCTTCACGTCCTGGTACATATCCTAAGCTCTTAAGCATTTCTTGTGCGTGTTTTACTTGTACATCATTTGAATTGTATGAAAGTGTCTTTTCAATTTGAATTGGTGTCGCATGATAATAATCTGGTTGCTTCACTTCTACAGTTGGCGCGATTCCTTTTTTATGAATCCAATTGCCATCTGGTGTTAACCATTTAAACATTGTTAATTTAATATTGCTGCCATCTTTAAATGGAACAGCCTGTTGAACAGTACCTTTACCAAACGTTTTTTCACCAATTAAATCGTATCCTTCTCCTTCTTTTAGCGCACCAGCTAAAATCTCTGAAGCAGAAGCACTTCCGTTATCAATTAATACTGAAATTGGATATGACTTTCTCTCTTTCAGTTCCGTAGAAAATTTCTTCTTCTCACCATTTCGCTGTTCTACTTGTAGCATTGGCTTTTTATCTGTCATGATGTCTCCTAGTATATCTTCTACACTATTTAAATAACCGCCAGGATTACCACGCACGTCAATAACTAAGCCTTTTATGTTTTTCTTCTCTAGCTCTTTTAACTGATCCTTAAATTCTTTCGCAGTATTTTCAGCGAAAGAAGTAATTTGCATATAACCGATATCTTTTCCGCTATCTTGCTTTACGGAACTAAATACAGTGAAAATCGGAATCTTTTCACGCTTAATTTTAAATTCTATCGGATCAGCCACTCCTGCGCGCTTAATTTCAATTGCAACAGTCGTTCCTTTTTTACCACGAATTTTTAATACTGCTTCTTCACGTGATAAATCTTTCACACTATTTCCATCTACAGATAAAATTTGGTCATTCGGTTTAATTCCTATCTTTTCTGCTGGTGAACCTTTAATTGGCGATACGATAATAAGCTTACCGTCCGTCTTGTTCACTTCAGCTCCAATCCCTTCAAGTTCAGGATCCAGTGACTGACTAAACTGTTTTGCCGTTTCTTTATCCATATACGTGGAATAAGGGTCCTTCAGCGTAGACAACATTCCCTGTATCGCACCTTCGACTAATTTGTCGTCTTTCACGTCTTCCACATAACGTGAATCAATTAGTGCATACGCCTCATTAATCTTTACCAAATTTCCTTGCGCTGTGCCAGCATTACCATTCGATACTGTTTGTGTTACATACGCTGGGTTTATCCCAAACCAGTACATACCACCAAACATCCCGCCAGCACCAATTAAAAATGCAACAACCATTCCAATAATTGCAACTCTACGTTTCAATGCGGAATTCCCCTTTCCAGAACACACAGGTGGTGTAGCAAAAGGCATCACACGATGTGTGATGCCTTTACCTATTTCTACTATATGATAAGCTTGTACGAATTATGTTTGCAACTTTTTATACTTTTAAGAAGCGACGAATTGACATTACACTTCCCCACATACCGATTAATGCACCGATTAACATTAATAAACCAGCTAATTGGAATACGAATGGGTTGTATGGTAGAAGCTCGAAAATTGTTCCGCCAAGTTTTTCATTAAACACACCTTGCAACGAATTATACATAACTAAAATTAGGCCAATTGGAATAATTGATCCTAATACTCCTAGGAATAATCCCTCTAACAAGAACGGCCAACGAATAAACCAGTTTGTTGCACCAACAAGTTTCATAATTTCAATCTCAGTACTACGAGCATAAATTGTAATTTTAATTGTGTTAGAGATTAAGAACATCGCTGTGAATAGAAGACCCGCAATTAACGCAATCCCGATGTTACGACCAGTTTTTACAGTATCAAATAATTTTTCAACTTGACCTTTACCGTATTGAACATTACTTACAAACTGCATTTTCTCAATCTTTTTCGCAATTGTTGCCGTATCTGTTGGTTCTTTCGCCTTTACAACAAATACGTTTTTCAGTGGGTTATCTTGCTCAAATAACTCGAACGTTTTTCCACTATCGCCTAAGCTTTTAATTAAACGTTTCAACTCTTCTTCTTTAGAAGAATATTTAATAGAATCTACTTTCGCAATTTTACTCATATCTTCTTCTAATTTCTTTTGATCAGCTTCTTTTGCTGCTGGATCAACATGCACACGAATTTCTACATCTTGCTCTACTTTCGTCGCAAAATGGTTCATATTCATAATCGCTGTCAAAAAGACACCTACAAGTAATAATGTAACTGTTACTGCACTTACAGAAGCAAATGTCATCCATCCGTTACGGGATAGATTTTTCACACCTTCTCGCAAATGTCGACTAAGGGTTTTAGCCTTCATATCCGTATCCTCCCTCAATCTCGTCTCGAACAATTTTTCCGCCTTCAATTGCAATTACACGATGACGAATTGTATTTACGATATCTGCGTTATGTGTCGCCATAACAATCGTTGTACCACGCTCATTAATACGTTTAAAAATCTTCATAATATCAAGAGCTGTTTCAATATCTAAGTTACCTGTTGGCTCATCGGCAATTACAACCTTTGGCTTATTTACAATCGCTCTTGCAATCGCCACACGTTGTTGCTCTCCACCCGAAAGCTCATTTGGAAGTGCATCGGCACGCTCTTCAAGACCAACAAGACCTAACACTTCTGTAACGCGCTCACGAATCGCTTCCTTCTCTTCTTCAATTACTTCTAAAGCAAACGCAACATTCTCATATACCGTTAATTTAGGTAGCAATTTAAAATCTTGGAAAATCACGCCTAATTGACGACGGAAATATGGAACATCTCTTTCTGCTAATGTTTCAATTACAAGTCCATTTACATTAATTGATCCTGTAGATGGCTTCTCTTCACGATACATCATTTTAATAAATGTAGATTTTCCGGCTCCACTCGGTCCAACTACGTATACGAATTCACCTTGTTTAATGTTAACTGTGAGACCAGCAATGGCTTTCATACCATTTGGGTACTCCTTATAAACATTCGTCATTTTTATCATTATTTATCACCCAATACTTAATGATTTTTTTAGAAATACTTTTCTGTACATTTGAAAATAAAAGAAAAACCTTTATTTTCATTCGACCATTCTTGTTGAAGGTAGCTTCCATACATGCTTTTTATTAGCAACGCTACTCTATGTAATATATTTCATCAAAATTCTACAAACCCCATTGTAACATCAATCGGTTTCCAATTCGGATACAATTTTGTTACATTTATGTTACATCCTAATAAAAGGTAAACGAGCTCATGTAATTACTTAACTCGAAGCACTTTTCGGTCAAGTTATACAATCAGCTCGTTTATTAATTACGTTTCTTATTTATGCTCCGCTAACCATTCAGCTACTTTTTTCGCATCTTCACCTTGAATAATTCCTGGTGACATTGAACCGCGGCCTTTTTCAATAATCTTTTCAATCTCTGCTGCGTCATATTTCTGTCCTACTTTTCGTAAATCTGGTCCAGTTGCTCCTGATAAATCTTTAGCGTGACAACCTATACAACTTTTTTGGTAAATTTGCTCTGCGCTATCTGTGCTTGCAGATTGTTTTGATGGTTTACTCTCTTCTTTATTTCCACATGCTCCTAAAGCAAAAACGACCGATGTCCCCAGCGTAATAGCCAACAATTTCTTTTTCACTTCTATCGCTCCCCATTGTTGATATTCTTTTCATTCATAATTAGGCAATAGTTTTCATAACACATTCAATATTCATTATAAGCATTATCTTTATATAGAAAAACTAAGGTGTATTTCATATTTTTCACAAATATAGTGAGAAGCCTAATAAAATAAGCTTTCATAAATTGTTTCAATTCTGTGAACACCTTAGAAAGTTCTATAAAGAGCCTTTTTCTCCAATTAAAACTGAGAAATTCTATATAAAGTCCTACTCTATTACCACTTTGTTTTACTATTCTCTACCTTTTACAAAACAATATACGGCATTGTATTCTACATATAATCTCATCAAAAAGAGAAGTTGTCGTTTCCAACTTCTCTTCCTCTTTATTTCATCAATATAAATAAGATAAGCCTCTTTATATCCTCTTGGACCTCAGCATGTGCCAACAATTCTGTTGGCTTTTTCTCTTACTAAATACGAGAACGTAAATACGCATCAATAAACGGATTAATTTCCCCATCCATAACTGCTTGTACGTTACCAACTTCTGTATTTGTACGATGGTCTTTCACAAGAGAATACGGGTGGAATACGTAAGAACGGATTTGGCTGCCCCATCCAATTTCTTTTTGCTCTCCGCGAATCTCATCTAATTGTGCTTGTTGTTCTTCTAATTTCTTTTGATATAATTTCGCTTTTAGCATTTTCATCGCATGCTCACGGTTTTTAATTTGAGAACGCTCTGACTGACATGTTACAACCGTGTTTGTTGGTAGATGAGTTATACGAACTGCTGAATCTGTCGTATTAACGTGCTGTCCACCTGCACCACTTGCACGATACGTATCTATTTTCAAATCTTCTGTACGCACTTCAATTTCAACTTCATCATTGAACTCAGGTACAACTTCACAAGATACGAACGATGTATGACGACGACCTGAAGAATCGAACGGTGAAATACGTACAAGACGATGTACACCTTTCTCCGCTTTCAAGTAACCGTAAGCGTTATGACCTTTAATTAATAATGTAACACTCTTAATACCAGCTTCATCGCCTGGTAAGTAGTCAACCGTTTCTACTTTAAACCTACGTTTTTCAGCCCAGCGCGTGTACATACGTAATAACATAGAACCCCAGTCTTGTGACTCTGTTCCACCTGCACCTGGGTGTAATTCTAAAATAGCGTTATTTTTATCATAAGGATCGCTTAATAGTAACTGCAGCTCGTACTCATTCATTTCTTGAATTAAAGTTTTCACTTCTGATTCTAGTTCCTCATGTAAATCTTCATCATACTCTTCTTTAAGTAAGTCATGCGTCATTTCTAAGTTTTCGAACGTCTCATCTAACTGACGGAACCTTCCAACCATATCTTTCAGCGCATTCGCTTCATTAATTACAGCTTGTGCGCCTTGTTGGTCATCCCAAAATCCTGCGCCCATCATCGTTTCTTCTAATTCTGCAATTTGTTTTTCCTTAGTAGGAAGGTCAAAGAGACCCCCTAAAAGCCGCTAATCTCTTAGCCATTTTTTCTAGTTCTTGCCTAATTTCTACTAATTCCATTTCCTTCACCTCTATGTAATTGCTGTTACTTTCATATGAAAACAAGGGAAACTCTCTCCACTTATTACGGAGAGAGTTTAAACCTTTTCATTATACATTTTTGATGTAAAAGTTTGCAAAGCAGCCTGAACTACAGTTCCCTATTACTGCCCAATGCCACAACAGTTTTTATATTTCTTGCCACTACCGCATTTACATAAATCGTTGCGTCCCATTTGGTCACCTTTTACAACCGGTTTTTTCTTCGCGTCTTCGCCATCGCTTGATGGATGAACAGCTTCACCTTGAACAACTTCTTGACGCTCTAAGTTTTGCTCAATTTCAGCTTTCATAATGTAACGAGAGATTTCCTCTTCAATAGAAGCGATCATCGACTCGAACATTGCGAACCCTTCCATTTGGTATTCACGAAGTGGATCGATTTGTCCGTAAGCACGTAAATGAATACCTTCACGAAGGTGATCCATTGCATCGATATGATCTGTCCATTTCGTATCTACAACACGGAATACAACAACCTTTTCGAATTCACGCGTCTGCTCTTCAGGTAGAAGCTTCTCTCTTTCATTATAACGCTCTAACAATTTCGCGATGATTGATTCGCTCATTTCTTCTGGAGCAAGGCGACGTAACTCTTCTTCTTTTACATCTCCTTCTTCAAGAAGGTTTGTATTTAAGTAATCGACAAGACCTTTAATGCTCCAATCTTCTTCGATTTCTTCTTGCGTATGAAGTGCAACAGCACGTTCTATCGTAGATTTCATCATACCTTCAATAATACTGCGTAAGTTCTCTGAATCCATTACTTCTTGACGCTGTTTATAAATTACTTCACGTTGTTGACGAAGTACATCGTCGTATTGCAATAGCTGCTTACGTGCATCATAGTTATTTCCTTCCACACGTTTTTGCGCAGATTCTACAGCACGAGAAACCATTTTACTTTCGATTGGCTGTGAATCATCCATACCAAGGCGATCCATCATCGCTTTCATATTGTCAGAACCGAAGCGGCGCATTAGTTCGTCTTCCATTGATAAGTAGAACTGTGTTACACCAGGGTCCCCTTGACGACCAGAACGACCACGTAACTGATTATCAATACGACGACTTTCGTGACGCTCTGTACCGATAACTGCTAGGCCAACGTTTCTAATATCGTCGCCTAACTTAATATCCGTACCACGACCAGCCATATTCGTCGCAATTGTTACAGCGCCTTTCATACCAGCTTCTGCAATGATATCTGCTTCACGCGCATGGTTTTTTGCATTTAAGATATTATGACGTACACCTTTACGTGTTAACATTTTTGAAATAAGCTCTGACGTTTCAATTGCAACTGTACCAACAAGAATAGGTTGCCCTTGCTTATGACGATTTACAATATCCTCAACAACTGCATTGAATTTACCTTCCATTGATTTGAAGATTAAATCAGCACGATCATCACGAATAATATCTTTATTCGTTGGAATTACGATAACATTCATATTGTAAATACTACGGAATTCTTCTTCTTCCGTTTTCGCTGTACCAGTCATACCAGATAATTTTTCGTACATACGGAAGTAGTTTTGGAACGTAATTGTTGCAAGCGTCATACTTTCATTTTGAATTTCTACGCCTTCTTTTGCTTCAATAGCTTGATGTAAACCTTCGCTATAACGACGACCTTTCATAAGACGACCAGTGAATTGGTCTACGATTACGATTTCGCCTTCTTGTACAACATAATCTGTATCAAGGTGCATAACAACGTGTGCACGAAGCGCCTGATTAATATGGTGAAGAAGTGCTACATGTTTTAAATCGAATAAGTTATCGATATGGAAAGCTTTCTCAGCTTTCGTAATACCATCTTCTGTTAACATTACATTTTTCGTTTTCACATCAAATGAATATTCTTTTTCATTTTCTAATGTACGAACGAATGCATTTGCAAACATGTATAGCTCTGCTGATTTTTGAGCTTGTCCCGAAATAATAAGCGGCGTACGTGCTTCATCGACTAAAATAGAATCGACTTCATCGATGATAGCAAAATTAAGTGGACGCTGAACGCACTGCTCTCTATATAACACCATGTTGTCACGTAAGTAATCGAACCCAAGCTCGTTATTTGTGCTATACGTAATATCAGCAGCATAAGCAGCTTGTTTCTCTTCACGTGACATACTATTTAAGTTAATCCCTACAGTTAGGCCAAGGAACTCATGAAGTTGTCCCATTTCGCTCGCATCACGTTGCGCTAAGTATTCATTGACTGTAACAACGTGAACACCTTTTCCTGTTAATGCGTTTAAATATACAGGTAAAGTAGATGTTAACGTTTTACCTTCACCTGTTTTCATCTCAGAGATATTTCCTTCATGTAAGGCGATACCACCCATTAGCTGTACGCCATATGGACGCATTCCAAGAACACGATTCGCTGCTTCACGAACAACCGCAAAAGCTTCAGGAAGTAGATCATCTACTGTCTCACCTTTTGTTAGACGTTCTTTAAATTCAATCGTCTTTCCTTTTAATTGTTCATCAGTTAGCGGCTTAATAGATGATTCTAATGCATCAATTTGCTCCACTGTCTTCTGCATACGTTTAATTTGGCGTTGGTTGACATCAAATACCTTTTTTAAAATACCGATCATAGGAAATACGCTCCTCTTTTATTAAAATAAAACTTCCGATTGCTTTCTTTTTCTCTTTACAATCAGTCGTTATAAAAATCAAATTTATGTTATGCCAATTTTTCTCCTAATTAAAAAACTAAAATGTATAAACCTAATGATAATTGTAACACTTGTCTTATAACTATGACAACAATCGTCCAAATGTCGAGCCATAGATTCAGAAAAAGTTTTTATTTTATTTTATTTTTTCCAACAAACTACTATCTCTTCGTTACAAATTTTGTATTAAATCTAAGTAGTATTCTTTCAAGTTCTCTTTTAAAGAAGATGGCTCAATTATTTTTATAGTTTTACCAAAACTAGCTAGATATGAAATGATAAAGTTGATTTCAGCAGGCTCATAAGTTCCTATTAAATATGTATCTTCACATTCTTCCCATAATTTCATCGAAGGATATTGTTGTTGCTTGAATATCTCTATCCCMCTCGCAGTAATTGAGCATTTAAATTGAATAGCTTGTTCAGTTGCCTTCCAAAGACTATGTGCGTTATGTATATTTATATTTTCCAAATCCAGACTATCCTGAGCATCTACCATTTCTAACGACCTAATACGATCACAGCGAAACACTCGATAAGTCGCTTTATCTAAATCGTAAGCCTGACAATACCAATAACCTTTCATTGCATAAATCGAAATCGGCTGAATACGGCGCATTGTCGTTTGTTTCGGCGTTACATAGTTTATAGTTAAAGCCCTATTTTGAACAGCAGCTAACAAAATCTCTTCTAGATAACCACATTCATGTGCTTGTTCCAAATGAAAAAAGGATACTCTTTTTTGCAAGTTTTCAATTTGCTCACGCTGTTTTGACGAAACACTATCTAAAAATTTCTTATTAATGGAACGAAACGAGATTTGAAAAGGAATACTTACAAAACTACTTAGTGCCTGCATTGCAAAATAAAGTGCAAAAACTTCATGATTTGTAAATGAAATCGGTGGTAATGTCATCGTTTTTATTAAACGATACCCTCCATACCGACCATACTCTGCAAAAAGAGGTACACCCATTTCCTCTAATGATGCAATATCACGTAAAGCTGTCCTTTTTGAAATTTGAAATTCATCCATTAAATCTTTCAATGTGAATATTTGTTTTTGATTAATAAAACGTAGCATCTGATTTAAACGCTCAACTTTTTTCATAAACTCTCCCTATAGGTGCCACATATTGGCACCTTATATTTGTATAGTAATAAGTGTAAACATATATGAAGGAGGCAATACAATGAACTTTGAAGTAATCCCTTTTTTATCATTAAATGGGCAAGGTGCTAAAGCAATTGCATTTTACGAACAGTATTTAGACGCAAAAGTTTTATTTAAAAAGAATTATAAAGAAATGAAAGAAATAGATCCGAATTTCACGTATAAAGAAAGCCAAGAACATTATATTACCCATTCCGTTTTACAAATTGGCACTAATAAAATTATGATTGCAGAACAGGCAGTGGATTCCACACGCCCTTGGCAATTAAGTAATAGCTCATCATTATGCATTCAATCTAAAGATTTCCAAACCATTGAAGCACTCTATCACAATCTAATTCAACATGATGAGGTTTATATTTTAACACCCTTTGAAAAAAACTCCTTCAGCCCTGGTTACGCCATTGTGCGAGATCCTTTTGGAATAGTAATACAATTGACCGTTACAAAACATGACTTCTAAATTTCATTACGAATAAGCCATTTAAATTCATATCAATATTACAAGATAGGAAGGCAAAAACATATAAAAAAAGCGCAGCCATTTCGGCTGCGCTTTTGAATGATTATTTAGTTTCGATTAAACCATATTTCCCATCTTTACGGCCATATACAACATTAGTTTCATTTGTATCAGCATTTGTGAAGACGAAGAAACTATGTCCTAGCATATCCATTTGCAAGATCGCTTCTTCAACGTCCATCGGTTTTAAATCGAATCGTTTTGTACGTACAAGTTCTAATTCATCCTCTTCTACCGCATCCAGAACAGCTACTGCTTCTGGAAGGATAAAGTTAGTTTTCACAGAACCTTTCTCACGTAATTTACGGTTTACTTTTGTTTTATGTTTACGAATTTGTCGCTCAATTTTATCAACTACTAAATCAATCGCAGCGTACATATCACTATTTGTTTCTTCTGCACGAAGTAATAAATCTGTAAATGGAATTGTTACCTCGATGCGTTGCTTGTCAGAGTATACTTTTAAATTAACCTTAATCTCTGGGAATGTATCAAAATAACGCTCTAATTTACTTAGTTTTTTCTCTACATATTCCTTTAATGCTGGAGTTACTTCAATATTTTCACCACGAATGTTGAATTTCATAGATGAATTCCTCCTTTCAAGCCTATGTACTATAATTTCGACATTGGCTTAAAAACTCCTTCTAATTTTTTTGAAAAATTAGTGGAATTGCGATTTTTTTATCGTTTTTTGTTGAAATGAAAAGATGCATCGTTTCTATCTTTATTTTATCCTATTAACATCATGAATAACGAATGTAACTGTGGACAATTAGTTACAGAAAAGAAACAACTTTTTGACAACTTACCCACAACAAAAAAGCCCTTGTTACGAGCAAGAGCTTTCGCCATCTATATAATGCTGTTAAAAATACAGCTCTATCTTTTCCAAAAACTTAATTTTTACAGTTTCACAACATTAGCCGCTTGTGGCCCACGTGCTCCATCAACAATATCAAACTCCACTTGTTGACCTTCTTCTAACGACTTATACCCATCTTGTTGAATAGCAGAAAAATGAACAAACACATCGTCACCATCCTCACGCTCAATAAACCCAAATCCCTTTTCTGCATTGAACCATTTTACTCGTCCTTGCATGTTCATTCCATTCCCTTCACTCTTAAAATCAGGGCATTCGCCCCATATTCTGACTATAGCGAATGACAAGACTGTAAGTCAAAGAAGACCTGTCGTCTTTTTATTACCCCTTTCGACATTCACATATTAACCTCTACAAAGCGTCAAACAAGAAACCTCTCTCGCTCCTCGATCATACAAAAGGCTTCCAATTTGCCTAACAGTAATTCCTGTCGTATACACATCATCCACGATTAAAACATGTTGCTCATGAAACATCTCTTCTCCCTGAAAATAAAAAGGATTAACTCCTGATATCCTTTCTTTACGCTTCTTCTTACTTTGTTTTTCTGTTTCAATTCTTCTTAATGATGTACAAAACATTTTGATAGGCAAACAAGAAGCTAGTAACTCCGCTTGATTAAAACCACGCTCGTATTCTCGCTCTTCACTAAGAGGAACAGGAATGGCAACTGAAACATTCGCAAAATATTTTTGAAAAAGACTTCGAAAAGGCTGATGAAAAATATGCACTAATTCAGCATCTCCTCGAAATTTAAACTGTGCTAATATTTCTTTCATCGCTTCATCATACACATACAACGAACGATTTATGAGAGGCGGAAACCCCTGCTCGTTCGTCCACCTTATGCAGTCCATACAAATATCCCCGTTTTTATATTCAGCTGGTACAAGTTCTAAAGGCCGACCACACTCCTTGCAAATATCTCCTATAATATAGGAAAGTTTTTGTTCACATCTATCACATATATACTTTTTATGAAGCTTAACAAAAAAAGTGTACCAACTAATCGCATATGAAATATACTCATCACAAAGTAGACAATGCATCAATCTATCAATCCTTGTTCTTTAGCATTCTTATTCATACTTTGAATATGTTTTTTCGCACGCACCATCGCCTCTGTCTTTCCATAATGAAAATAGATAACATCTCCATGCGGTTCATCAGAGCTTCTGCCAGCACGCCCTGCAATTTGAACGAGAGCACTTTCTGAAAATATTTCTTCCTCAGCTCCTAAAACTGCAACTTGTAAATTTTTCACAGTTACTCCTCGTTCCAAAATCGTCGTTGTAACTAATAAAGGGATTTCTCCTTTTCTGAAAGCTGCTACCTTCTCTTTTCTCGCCGGATCTTCTGCATGCACACCGTCAATTTGATTGTTTAATGATTTTAATAACTAGCTAATTTCTTCTACATATCGCACATGAGGAATAAATAGAAAAATGGGGTATCGTTTCGATAAGTACAGATTTAACCATTGTAATAAAGCACGAGGAATTTTTTTACGTATAAGACCCTTTTTCCAATTTCCGCACCACTGAAATATCGGAACTGGCAATGGATGACGATGGTATCGCCCTGAAATAATAACCCCTTTTTGCTTACCACTTCGCAACTTACGCTTCCACTTTTCATCTGGAGTTGCAGTTAAATAAATACGTGCTGCCTTCTCTTTCATCGCTTCATTTACTGCATACTGCAACATCTTATCTGCATGATACGGAAAAGCATCTATCTCATCTACAATCATGACATGGAACGCCCTATAATAACGTAACAATTGATGTGTAGTTGCAACGATTAACGCCGCATCTTTTTCTCGGTCTAAACTCCCTCCGTATAAAGCAGCTACATTTATATTTGGAAACACTTCTTGTAATCTTGGTGCTAATTCAAGTACAACGTCCGTTCTCGGCGTTGCAATACAAACTCTTTCTCCCTTTTGTAGTGCCTCTGCAATTCCGCGAAACAACATTTCTGTTTTTCCAGCCCCGCACACCGCCCAAATAAAAAATGATTCTTTCTGCTTAACAGCGTCAACGACACTTTGCGCAGCTAACTCCTGACCGTCAGACAAAACGCCTTCCCACTGTAACGGATTCAAATAACTTTCTCCGCTTATTTCAGCAATCCCGCGAACAAGTACAGTACATTCACTTACCCTGCCCATCGTTATACATTTCCGGCAATACGTACATACTTCATTGCACCTTTTACATAGCAATGATACAAATAGTCGCTGCTCTATATTTCCGCAGCGCTGACACATATATTTTGAAGACTTCTTAATTACCCCTTGTACACAAACGACGTCTCGATTCCTTTTCAGATGATCCAATTTATCCTGCAAATCTGAAGAGAGTTCTTCTAACAGTAACTGTCTACCAGCTAACATCATCAATAGCCACCTCCAGCACTACTATAAATCCTTCTCTTTATCTCGTAAAAACTCAAAAAAGCCGATAACCTACTTATAAAATAGTAAGCTATCGACTTTATACACGTTTTTTATTCAATTATAAATCCTATAATCTACCGTAACCTAAGAAATGTTTTTGGTTGTAAGAGCTATTTACACTACCGTAAGTAACACCTGTTGACTCATCAGCAGCATGAATTATTTGACCGCCACCAATGTAAATTCCAACGTGAGATACGCCTTCTCTGTAAGTACCTTGTAAGAAGATAAGATCTCCTGGCTTCGCTTCAGATGCACTAATTTTTTGTACAGAGCTCCATAAGCTTCTTGTATCTTGACGACCTAAACCGTAAACATAAGAGATTAGTCCACTGCAGTCAAAACCACCATTTGAAATTGACGCACTACCCCATACATATTTTAGGCCCACTAAACCTCTAGCTTTTTCAACAACATCCTGTCTGCCACCTTGAGTATCCGGAACTGGAACTGGAGTTGGAGTTGGCTTTTTCGCTTCTTCTTTTTTAGGCTCTTCTTTTTGAGCTTGTCCAGCATTGTTTGCTGGAGCAGCTTGTTCTGCAGGCGCAGGCGCTTGCGCTGGTGCAGCTTGTTGAGCTTGTGCTTCTTTAGCAGCTTGCTCTGCTTGTTTTTGAGCAGCAGCTTCTTGTGCCGCTTTTTCTTGCGCTTCTTTTTCAGCGATTTGTTGTAATTTTAATGCCTGTTGTTCAAGCTCTTTCAATTGACCTTCCGTACTTGTCATTGTAGTTACAACTGTATCCATTTTACCACTTAAATCGTTTACTGCTGTTGCTTTTTTCTCTTTTTCAACGTCAAGTTCTTTCTTAGCAGTTTCAATTTGAGCTTGTGCTTCTTTTAATTCTTTTTGTTTTTCTTTTACTGTCTCAACATCTTTTTTCACGTTCGTTTGATCTTCTTGTTGTGTTTTCATGATATCTTCGTCAGATTCCATAATTTTAGACACAGAAGCTAAACGATCAACTAAATCTGCAACGTTTTTAGAGTTTACAAGAACTTCTGTTACAATGTTCGTATTTGGCTGTTCTTGTAGTGCAACTAAACGTTTTCTTAATAACTCTTCACGTTTTGCAATCTTTGTTTGTAGTTCTGCAATATTTTTATTTTTATTTTCGATTAATTGCTCAGTATCAGAAACTTTTTTTGTTGTTTCATCAAGTTTTGAAGCGTTCTCTTGAACAGACTTATCCAAACCTTGGATTGTTTTGTTTAAGTCATTCATTTGTTTTTGTAATTCATCACGTTCTTGTTGTTGTTTATGTAAAGTATCATTTTGTGTGTTAATTTGTGATTTCACGTCAGAAATTTTATCTTCTGCAAATACATTTGGTGTTAGCCCTGAAAACATTAACCCTGCAACTAATGCGCAAGATGCCATTTTTAGCTTTTTCATTTTATTTTTTACACCGCTTTCTTTTTTCATTTTCCGTATATAACCTATTAAAATTTATACCATAATTCGGGAGTTTTTTTGCTAATGTTACGGTTTTGTAAAATAAATGTAATATTACATTTATCTCTATAGCAAAGTATATCTAAATTTGTATATATTTGTAGAATTTTAAGAGCCTTACACCGTTTTTTATAGGATTGAAAAAAAACGTAAGGGAACCCCTTACGTTTTGAAAATACTCCAATATGAATGAAATAGAAACGTTACTTCATCCATTTCTCAGCCCAATTTTGGACCTCATCCATAACACTTTCCAACGCTTTCCCTTTATCAGTTACACCGTACTCGATTCTAACTGGTACTTCTGGATAAACATTACGAACTACAATACCTTGGCCTTCTAATTCCTTTAAACGTTCTGACAACATACGATCGCTCATATTCGGTATAATATCTGCGATTTCTCTGAAACGTTTCGGCTCTTCGAGCAAAGATTTAATAATTAAGCCAGTCCATTTCTTACTAAGCATTGTAAAAGCTGACTCAAACTTTGGACATAAACAAGAATTATGCTCCATATGTTTCACCTCTCTTCTATTATAAAATAGTTTCTTGTAAAAAGTAAGTAATAAAACTTTCCTCATTATTTAATTTTACGTACATTTTATCATTTCCAAATATTAACTTGTCAAATCTCCGTAAAATACCCGTAAAAAAACCCTCTTCAAGTAAGAGAGCTTTTATATCTTTATCACTTCGTATACCAACCTAAACCAAGCGCACCTTCACCTAAATGCGTCCCAATTACAGCCCCGAAATAACTCGTACGAATTGTAACATGAGGGTATATCTCTTCTAATTCTTGTTTCCATTCATTAGCTTCCTCTTCACGATTCGCATGAATAATAACAGCTTCCATAGGCACACCTTTATTTGCCTGCTCATCAAAGATTTCAACGATACGCTTTAACGCTTTTTTACGCGTACGAATTTTTTCGAATGGAATAATTACTTTATCTCTAAAGTATAATACTGGTTTTACTTGTAACAAACTACCAATGAAAGCTTGTGCACTATTTAATCTTCCACCACGTTGTAAATGATGTAAATCATCCACTACAAAATAAGCATCCATCGTTTGCTTCATTTCATCAAAGCGAGCGATAATCTCTTCTGGGGCTTTCCCTTCACTTACTAATTCCGCCCCTTCACGCACGTAAAACCCTTGTACTTCACAACTAATTTCAGAGTCGTACGTATATACATCAATACCATCTACCATCTGTCCAGCTGCCGTTGCTGTTTGATATGTACCACTAATTCCACTGGAAAGGTGAATGCTAATAACTGCATCATATTCTTTAGATAACTCTTCATATAACTCTAAAAACTTTCCAATTGCTGGTTGCGAAGTTTTCGGAAGTTCTTCTTGTTCACGTACTTTTATATAAAAATCATTTGCTGAAACTTCAGCCTCTTCTTGATAAGATTCCGTTCCAAACACAACGTTTAATGGAATCATATATATATTGAGTTCGTCACGAATATGCTTCGGTATATATGCTGTACTATCGGTAACAATAGCTGTTTTCATTTTCGTACCTGCCTTATAAAAAATTTTTATCCCCTAATTTTACACGAAAACTAGAAAAGGTGCATCCATACATAAAAATGCCGGCTAGAAACTACAATCACTCGCTCGACAAATTACAACAAAAAGATAAAATACTCACCAAAAATTTCAACATATTTGTAAAAAATGTTTGAATATAAAAACGCTCGCTTTTAAAATGTAAAGTACTAGTTATTTTGAAAGATAGGGGCGTATACCATTGTTATTACAATATTTAACAATCAAAGGCTATGGAGAGCACGAAATTGTGATTCAAAAATCAAGATTCATTTGCTATGTGAATCGCGCCACAACGGAAGAGGAAGCTCAAGCATTTATACAAAAAATAAAAAAACAGCATTGGAATGCAACACATAATTGTTCCGCATATTTAATCGGTGAACAAGATCAAATTCAAAAGGCAAACGATGACGGCGAACCGAGCGGCACAGCTGGTGTACCTATGTTAGAAGTATTAAAAAAGCGAGGTCTAAAGGATACTGTCGTTGTCGCCACGCGCTATTTTGGTGGCATTAAACTTGGTGCTGGTGGATTAATTCGCGCATATGGAAAATGTACAAGTGAAGGACTTAATCACGTAGGCGTTGTTGAGCGAAAACTAATGCGCGTTATGGAAACAGAAATTGATTACACATTGCTTGGCAAAGTTGAAAATGAATTACGTAATTCAGAATATAACATTAAAGATATACATTATCTAGAAAACGTCACATTCGATACGTATGTAGAAGAAAATCGAAAACAAACATTTACAGATTGGATGATTGAATTAACAAACGGGAAGTGTACAATTAAAGAAGGAGATATGTTGTACTTAGAACAAGGTGTTATCTAAGAATAGCTAACGTCTCACCTTTAAAGATTAATGTAGTGAATTAATTCCCTACAAATGAACTAAGGAGATTATATATGGAAGAACGTTATTATCATCTCCAAAATAGCCGAATAAAAAAGAAACGTAGAAGAAAGTTTTTCTTCTTTCTTATTTTCGTATTTTTATTTGGTAGCGTAGGACTTTATATGTTAAATTCCTACACTTCTCTCATGGGGATGTACAGTGGATTTAGCCGTGAAAAATCTAAATTACGAGCAGAAGATGTGGAAATCACAAAAAAACCTTTCACAATACTAATTATGGGTATTGAGGATTACGCAACAGATGGTCAAAACGGCAGAACAGATTCACTCATGTTCGCGACAGTTAATCCAAACTCAAAAAAGGTTTCACTTATGAGTATCCCACGCGATTCTCGTGTTAAGATTGTTGGCAAAAATAAAGAAGACAAAATTAACGCTGCCCATGCTTACGGTGGAGAAAAAATGGCAATCGACACCGTCGAAGAGTTTTTAAAAGTTCCTGTTGATCATTATATTAAAATTGATTTCCAAGGATTTAAAGGTATCGTTGATGCTGTTGACGGTATTACCGTTGATGTCCCCTTCGATTTCTGGGAACGCTCTGACGTGGATTACTATAAAAAAATCCAATTTAAACAAGGTCAACAGAACTTAAATGGTGAAGAAGCACTCGCATACGTCCGTATGCGAAAGCAAGATCCTAACGGTGATTATGGTCGAGCTGCTAGACAAAGACAAGTACTGGCTGCTGTTGCCCAAAAGCTAAACTCTGCTTCTACCGTATTTAAAATTAAAGATTTAACAAAGGTAGTTGGAAAATATATGAAAACCGATATTCCTATTTCAGACGGACTTGCTCTTTACAATAAAATCTCTGGATTCGACCCTTCTACAATACAAACGTTAAAACTTGAAGGAGAAGACAGAAAAATTGGCGGTATTTATTACTTCCTTCCAGATCCAATCAGTGTAGAGACTGTACGTAACGAAATTGAAAAGGAAATAGGAGAAAAAGCAAAAGTTCCAACAGAGACTACGAAAAATGAGAATACAAATTCCGATTCAAATTCTAACTCCAGCGCAAAAGCAAAGAAGGAGCCGAGTGAGAACAAAACACCACCGCCTCCTCCCCCTTCTACAAATGCTCATGCAGAGTGGATTATGAGGAATCATGAATAAAAAAAGAGCCAAATCGTATACGATTTGGCTCTTTTTATTTCACGCAATTGTTGTTACTTCTTAAAGTGTTGTAAAATCGCTTCTACAATACGCTCAGACGCACGGCCATCACCGTAAGGGTTAGATGCTTTCGTCATCTTATCATGAGCTTCTTTATCAGATAACAACTCATCAGCAAGACCAAAGATTGTCTCTTCATCTGTTCCTGCTAATTTCAACGTACCTGCTTCGATACCTTCTGGGCGTTCCGTCGTATCACGAAGGACAAGGACTGGCACACCTAGTGATGGTGCTTCCTCTTGTACACCACCAGAATCAGTTAACATTAAGTATGAACGAGCTGCAACGTTATGGAAATCAATTACATCTAACGGCTCAATTAAATGAATACGACTATGCTCGCCTAAAATATCATTCGCTATTTCGCGAACAACAGGATTCATATGAACAGGGTATACAACTTGTACATCTTCGTGCTTATCAACAAGACGCTTAATTGCACGGAACATATTGCGCATTGGTTCTCCTAAATTTTCACGACGGTGTGCTGTCATAAGTACAAGACGATCATTTCCAAGTTTCTCTAACACCGAATGGCTATAAGTTTCTTTTACAGTTGTCTTCAGTGCATCGATCGCTGTATTTCCTGTTACGAAAATGCGTGACTCATCTTTATTTTCTTTTTGTAAGTTCGTTGCTGATTTTGTTGTAGGTGAGAAATGAAGATCCGCCATTACACCTGTTAGTTGGCGATTCATCTCTTCTGGATATGGAGAATACTTATCCCATGTACGAAGTCCTGCTTCAACATGTCCTACTGGAATTTGATTATAGAAAGCAGCTAAGCTTGCAATAAATGTCGTCGTTGTATCACCATGCACAAGTACGATATCAGGCTTCGCTTCTTTCATTACTTTATCTAAACCTTCTAAACCACGTGTTGTAATATCGATTAACGTTTGACGATCTTTCATGATATTCAAATCGAAATCTGGCGTAATTCCAAAGATATTTAATACTTGATCTAACATTTGACGGTGTTGTGCTGTTACAGTCACAATTGATTCAATCTTTTCTGGGTGCTTTTGCAACTCTAATACAAGAGGTGCCATTTTAATAGCTTCTGGTCGTGTCCCGAAAATTGTCATTACTTTTAAACGTTCAGTCATTTCATTGCCTCTTTTCTTTCACTAGTTAAAACTTCTATTATCGCATATAAAAATATGCATGTGAAAATACATTTTTTAACGCGCCTGAGAAACATTACTATTACAGACGTCTTTTCGCCCAACTGAGTAATAATCTAATCCATGCTTCTCGGCATCCTCATTAGTATAACAATTTCTCCCATCAAATAGAATAGATTCCCTCATAAGCTGTGCATACTTTTCGAGCGGATAATTTCGAATTGATTCCCATTCTGTTACGATAAAAACTGCATGCGCCTCTCTAATCGATTCATCTATACACTCAGCGTACCGTATCGTATTTCCAAATAAACTTCTTACATTTTGAATAGCTTGCGGGTCATATAAAACCACATCCGCACCCATATTAATTAATTCTTCTATTATAATAAGAGATGGCGCTTCCCTAATATCGTCAGTATTCGGTTTGAATGCTGCACCAAGAACCGCAATTCGCTTCTTCTTCATATCTATAATTTTCTTCGCTTTTTCAACTAACAACAACTGTTGTTTATTATTCACTTCAATGACCGCTTTCAACAAGCGAAAATCATGAGAAACATTCCCTGCAATTTGCACAAGTGCTTTCGTATCTTTTGGAAAACAAGATCCTCCATATCCGATGCCTGCATTTAAAAAAGATGCACCAATTCTCTTATCCATCCCCATCCCTGTAGCTACATCTACTATATCTGCACCCACTTGCTCACATATATTAGAAATTTCATTAATAAAACTAATCTTCGTAGCTAAAAAAGCATTAGATGCATATTTAATCATCTCAGCACTTCGAATATCTGTAATATACGTTTGTAAGCTTAATTTACTGTACAAATTCTCTACTTTCCTTGCTTTTTCTTCACTACATGCTCCAATTACGATACGATCACCCTGAAAAAAATCATAAATACCAGAACCTTCTCTTAAAAACTCTGGATTCGATACAATATATAATTCATGTCTACCTTGTAGTTTATCCTCAATCCATTCTCTCATTACATCATTTGTCCCTACAGGAACCGTACTTTTCGTAACAACAATAATATCGTTATTCACATATGTTCCAATATCATCACAAGCGCTACGAATATACGTTAAATCTGCTGTTCCATCTAATAAAGATGGCGTTCCAACTGCAATAAATATAAACTCTACATCATTAAATGCCGCTGATTTACTTGCTGTAAAAGTTAAATGATTATTCTCGTATGCTTCATTTATTAATTCATTTAATCCACATTCATAAATAGGTAACTCGCCTTGTTTAATCCGTTCAATTTTCCCACTATTTATATCGAAACATGTGACTGAATGTCCCAATCTCGCCAATCCTACTCCTGTAATCAATCCAACATATCCGGTACCTATTATCGTAATTTTCATTTTTTCGCACAGGAATATACATAAGAAAATATACGAATACATAGAACTCCCCCTGTGCTTCCCCCTCTCACACTAAGAATGAGAAAACTCTTTCACTTCTTTATTATATGAATCGTTTTTTTATTATTTTTTAAGATTTTGTAAAGTTAAATGATGCAATATATACAAAATGTAAATTCCCACAATTTAACACGGAACTTACTCATTTTACGTGCAACACTTATAATACTGAAACAAAAGTCATCGCTATATGAGAGGGGAGTACAATGTCATATTACAAGCCACAATATGAGATCAATCTTCTCAAAGGACACAACATTCCATATCCAATTGTCATATATTCTATTCACTCCCCTTTACAGCCAAAAGAAAAAAAGATTGAATTCTAATCTTTTTGTGATACCATATGTTATGAGCCTGTAAATAAACATCATAATTTTCAGATAAATACGATTGAAAAAATTACGTTAAACTATAAAGGGTGGGGTATTAATGGACTCACAAGTGATTTATGCCATTTTGGCATCTTTCATCACTGTACTCGTCGTTACTCCTTTAGTTATTAAATTAGCTTTCAAAATAGGAGCAACAGACAAGCCAAATGCGCGTAAAGTACACCAAAAAATTATGCCTCGTCTTGGCGGGTTAGCAATTTTCATCGGTGTAGCCGTAGGATTTGTTGTCGGTGGATTGTACGAACAAAGAATGTTATCGATAACTTTAGGTGCTATCATCATTGTTATCATTGGGATTTTAGATGATATGTACGAACTATCTGCGAGGGTAAAATTCGGTGGACAACTATTAGTTGCCATCATGATTGTAAAAAGTGGATTATTAGTGCAAGTATTATATATTCCAATTCTTGGAGATACTGAACTCGGATGGCTTGCTTATCCAATTACTGTATTTTGGATTGTAGGTATTACAAATGCCATCAACTTAATTGATGGATTAGATGGATTATCCGCAGGGATTTCATCTATCGTACTTGCAACGCTAGCATATATGGCCTTCACTAGCCCATGGGGTACTGGAGCAGCTATTATATTACCTCTAGCACTGATTACATTAGCAAGTACAATTGGATTTTTATTCTACAACTTCCATCCAGCAAAAATTTTCATGGGAGATACAGGAGCACTATTTTTAGGATACTGTATTTCTGTTATATCGTTACTTGGATTATACAAAAGCGTAACGTTATTCAGCTTTATCGTTCCAATTATTATTTTAGGTGTACCTATATTTGATACGACGTTTGCAATTATCCGCCGTATCGTAAATAAAAAGCCTATTTCAGCACCTGATAAGTCGCATTTACATCACCGTTTACTTGCAATGGGATTCTCTCATCGTAAAACGGTACTAATTATTTACGCATTGGGTATTTTCTTTAGTGTAAATGCAATTATTTTCAGTAGTGCAACATTATGGTTATCCATTATTCTTCTTTTCATTTTAATCTTCTTTACAGAAATCATTGCTGAAGTAATCGGTCTTGTACACGAACGTTACAAACCAATTATTTCCTTCTATAAAAAAGTGAAAAAACGCGAAGACTAATTGTAGTATAGCCTTTACTCTTATGAAATATTCAAATAGCATCCTCTTTTCATAAGAGGATGCTATTTTTTATTTTTTAATCCTTATTCCCCATTTCCAAAATATAGATTGTTTGAGAGTCCCTCTATTGGAGAAAGATATACGTATAACGAAAAAAGTATCAAATTTTCATTTTTACATCTTGATTGTCAAACTGAGGGTGAATGTTATGATCAAGCGATTACTTCAATGTATAATTTTATTTTTAACTATTACTATGTACGCATCATCGAATACAAAAGCTACTACAGACATTCAAGTAAAAGATTACCAAAGTACTCAAACTACCTCTCCTACAACAAAAATTGCGTACTTAACATTTGATGACGGACCAAATAAATACACACCACAAATTTTAAATATTTTAAAAGAGAAGAACGGAAAAGCAACTTTCTTCGTTATTGGCGGAAAGGTGCCACATTATAAAAAAACGATGGAGCGATTGATTAAAGATGGGCATTATATCGGTCTCCATAGTATGTCGCATGATGTAAAACGTCTTTATACTGGCGATCCATCTGTTTTAATTGCAGAAATGGAGCAAACCCAAAGCATTGTCCAGCAAGTTACACATTTAAATACACATCTCGTTCGGGTCCCATACGGTAGCATGCCTTACTTAAAAAAGAATTACCGTGACGCACTCGTATCGGCCCAGTATAAAATGTGGGATTGGACAATTGATACATATGACTGGAAAAGCTATGATAATCCTTCCGCAATACTAGAAAGAGTACGAAATCAAAGCGATGAACAAGTAGAGGTTATTTTAATGCATGATTCTAGTGTCACAGTGCAAATACTCCCAAAAGTAATTGATTATTTACACTCACAAGGATATAAACTACTTCCCTACAATCCATCTTCCCATCTCGAAGTGAATTTTTGGAAAGACACAAGATTGTAACGGCTTTAGTGCCTATGTACTAAAGCTGTTTTACCCCGCGTTAACGGGCAATTGGTGAAGGCTAATAATCAGTGGGAATGAACAAAAACCCCACTGATTAAAGTTTCACTTTATTTTTCTCTTCCCACACTTCTCATTTTTGTGTAAAATTTTAAATAGTGATGAAGTTTCGAGGTGAATAGAAATGAAACGAATAGATCTCATTTTTAACGCAATACAAAAAGGGAATTATACAGAAGGTATAACAGCATCAGAAATCGCTACACTTCTACAGTTAGACCGTGCAAATGTTAGTAGCGATTTAAACAAGCTTGTGAAAGATAATCGTTTATTAAAAACGAGTACACGCCCTGTCCGTTTTTATATAGAAACGAACTCTTCATTGGAAACGCATTCAACAAAGGGCACTTCATTAGATACATTTGCTATTGAAAATACAAGCCTAAAAATTGCAATTGAAAAAGCAAAAGCTTCTATTCTCTATCCTCCAAACGGTATGCATACTTTACTACTTGGAGAAACGGGTGTCGGAAAATCGATGTTCGCTTCTTTAATGCACGAATACGCAATTGAAGTGGAACAACTTCCAAAAGATGCACCTTTTATCGTCTTTAACTGTGCTGATTATGCAAACAATCCACAACTACTACTTGGACAGTTATTTGGGATAAAAAAAGGAGCTTACACAGGTGCCAGTGATCAAAAAGGGTTAATTGAAAAAGCACATGAAGGAATCCTCTTCTTAGATGAAGTACATCGCCTTCCTCCAGAAGGACAAGAGATGCTCTTCACATTTATTGATCGCGGAGTATACCGCCGCCTTGGAGAAACGGAAAATGAACGTAAGGCACGAGTATTGATTATTACTGCAACAACCGAAGAACCGAATTCATTTTTATTAAAAACATTTACAAGACGTATTCCGATGACCGTTACGCTTCCACCACTTCGTGAGCGAACACATAAAGAACGGTTTGCTTTACTACAGCTATTTTTCACAAATGAAGCAATTCGTCTAAGGAAAGAGATTCATGTTAGTCCAAATACAATGCGTGCTTTCGTCTTTTACAATTGTCCAAATAACATCGGCCAATTGAAAACGGACGTACAAATTGCCTGTGCAAAAGCTTATTCTGATTTCGTAACAAAAAAACGTGATTCTGTCTGTGTTTCAAGTACAGATTTACCTTGGTATATGAAAGAAGGATTATTTATTGAAAGAAAGAGCCGTCATCTATATCAAATACCAAATGAAACATTTGTATTTACAGGTGATGAAGGTTGGAGTAAACATACAATAAAACCCGAAGGAAGTCGCTCTTCTATTTACGATTATATTGATTATAAATATGAAGAACTTCAAGCACGCGGCATTGAAGAGGAAGAATTAGAATTACTAATAGAAAATGATATTCAAAGCTTTTTCGTCCAATACTTTAACCAAATATCTAAAAAAACAAGTCATGAAAATGTTTTTAAAATTGTGGATCGTAATATCGTTTCCGTATGTGAAAAAATTGCGGAACTAGCTGAAAAATATTTATCTAAAACTTTCGATGAAAAAGTATTTCTCGCTTTAAGTTTACATGTACAGACAACTCTACAACGTTTACAGGGCGGGAAACAAATTCACCACCCACAATTAAATCAAATTCGTACGAAATATAAAGAAGCTTTTTCCGTAGCTATGCAATGTATTCAGCTATTAGAAGAAGAATTACAAATAACAATACCTATTGATGAAGCTGGCTTTTTAACAATGTTCTTCGTTGTTGATCCAATTCCTGCCTCACAAACAGAAGTAAAAGTATTAATATTAGCACACGGTAATGGCATCGCAACAGAAATGGCAAACGTTGCAAACGAACTTCTCGGTATTGATGAAGTAACTGGTATCGATATGCCCTTGCATGAATCACCAAAAGACTTCTTAGAGCGTGTTAAAGTGTATATGAAAACACTTCAAAATGTAAACGGGCTTCTCTTACTTGTTGATATGGGATCTCTCGCTTATATTGGTGATATATTAGAAACTGAATTCAAAATCCCTGTACGTGTTCTTTCCATGACGAGTACACCACACGCACTAGAAGCAGCTCGAAAAGCTCAGCTTGGCTATTCATTAGATGCACTATACGAAACAGTGAAGAACTTAACGCCGTTCTATTTAAACGTACAGGAAGAAAAGAAAAAGCCACTATCGCCAATGAAATCCGTGATTTTAACAGCTTGTTTAACCGGCGAAGGAAGTGCTTTAGCAATTCAAAAAATGTTAGAGAACTATTTACGCTTTGATAAAGACTTAATTGAAATTATTCCGATTAGCATCGTTCATGAAAAAGATTTAACGAAAATGATTGAGAACATAAAAAAAGAGCGTAATATCATTTGTATCGTCACGAATTTCGATATGCAAATACCTTGCTTAACATATCATTTCCAAGACATTGTGAACTACACAGCTATTCAACCAATTCAAGAATTGATTACGTATGAAGAAACCTATGCAAAAATGGCTGATATTCTTGAACAACAAATGCAGCGTAACGATGGAGCATTACTTATTAAAACGATTCGTTATGCATTAAATACAATTCAAGAATTGATTTCTTTACAGCTAACTCCCGACAGTTTAATGGGTGTGATTTTGCATATGAGCTGCATGGTTGACCGTCTTCAAAAAGGCGAAAGTCTCCTCCCTCATCCTGATAAAGAGAAACGAAGACAAGATGAGTACTGGATGTATATGAAAGTGAAAAAAGCATTGCAACCTATTGAAAATACATTTGAAATACAAATCCCAGATGACGAAGTATTTTATATAATGGACTTCTTCATTAAAAATCAGCCTGTAAAAAATTAAACTAGGCAGTTTTTTAAATATATCGACCGTAACGCGAATTATATCAGCGATTTTTCAAATATATCGGCGTAACCCGGATTATATCAGCGATTTTTCAAATATATCGACGTAACCCGGATTATATCAGCGATTTTCAAAATATATCGATTTACTGACAATAATCGCTAAAATTTGCACCTTATAGCAGAAAAGGCTGTTCCAAAATGTTTTTTGGACAGCCTTTTCGCTTACTTCTTTACTTCCCTTATTCTCCCCCTTATTTCTCCCTTTTTATTAGATTTCGTATTAACATTTACATATACATTTGCTTGCATTATCTCTTGAAACAAGCTGTCAAATGCTCTCCCCTGTAGAGGCCCTTCAAAATCCTCTACTCTAGCTACACCAGTAACGACTCCTTCATTCACACTAATTCCTTGCTCTAACGGACCAAACAAACTTAAAATAACTGGACCAATTTGATTCGCTTTTCCTAAATGAATTTGGCATGACGTGATTTTTCTTATATTTTTTAATATGACCCGATATTGCAACTTCTTTAAATCTTCACTAAAAATGAGCTCTGTTACACCGTAAGCTTCTGTATTTACAGGAGGTACTTCCCTCTTCCCTGTTAACCTAGCAAAGAAATGTGTTGTCATACGGGCATTCTCCTCATATAAGTTTCCCAGCACTACTTCTACTACTTTATGGTTTAGACATAATCATTTATGACTTTTTCAGATTTTAATTACAACTAAAAGATTCACAAAATCTTTACATAGAAATCATTTCATTCACTTTACTGCCTCTTGTATAATGCACTTAGAAAAACATTCTAGGAGGAAATTTTGAAAAATAATAACTACTCTTTCCAATCATTAATAGAGATTTTTCTCGTATCATTTAAATTAGGACTTACTTCATTTGGTGGTCCCGTCGCCCATCTTGGTTATTTCCACCATGAATACGTGCAAAAAAGAAAATGGATGGATGAACGAAGTTACGGAGACTTAGTAGCACTATGTCAATTCCTTCCTGGCCCTGCTAGCAGCCAAGTCGGTATGGGAGTTGGCTTATTGCGCGGCGGATTATTAGGAGCCATTATTTCATGGATCGGATTCACTCTCCCATCTGTGCTCGTTTTAGTTTTCTTCGCTTCATTTCTTAACCAATTCGAGCTTGGAAGTACTGGCTGGATTCACGGACTGAAACTTGTAGCGGTCGCAATTGTCGCTCATGCAATATGGGGAATGGCTCAAAAGTTAACACCAGACCGAAACCGTGCAACAATCGCAATTGCAGCTGCCGCAATCGCCCTATTATGGCCAAGTAGCTGGACACAAGTAATTCTCATTATAGTATCTGGTTTCATCGGTTGGTTTTTATATCGTGACCGGCCAGTTAGCCAAGCTCATAAAATAAACGTACCTATTTCAAAAATGGTAGCCATATCTTGTCTCGTCTTATTCTTCGGACTATTAATACTGTTACCGATGTTACGACCATACTCTTATTTCATCTCTTTATTTGACAGCTTCTATCGCTCTGGTGCACTTGTATTTGGCGGAGGGCACGTCGTACTTCCTCTCCTTGAAAGTGAGTTTGTACAAAACGGGATGATGACAAAAGAACAATTTCTTGCTGGATACGGATTAACACAAGCAGTGCCAGGGCCACTATTTACATTCGCTTCTTATATAGGAGCAGTGCTAAATGGAACCGCTGGAGCAGTTGTTGCAACGATCGCTATCTTTCTTCCTGCCTTCCTGCTCGTTGTTGGCGTTTTACCATTTTGGGACAGTGTAAGGAGAGTATCTTACATACAAGGTGCACTACTTGGAGTAAACGCAGCCGTTGTCGGCATTTTACTTGCAGCTTTTTATGATCCAATTTGGACGAGTACAATTATGAATTCTGTAGATTTCGTTTTTGCTTCTCTCCTATTTTGCTTACTCGCTTTTTGGAAAACACCACCTTGGGTTATCGTTATAATCGGGGCCTTCGGTGGATATGTTTTATCCATTTTGTAAGCACAAAAAGCGACGGCCCCATTTAGCCGTCGTTTTTTCTATTAAAACTTCACAAGCTCCATTCCCTCAGGCAACTCGCTCTCCGTTAAAATACGCAACTCTTTCACGCGATCCATTACGTAAGAAGAACGCTTCACAAGCTCTGGGTCAATATAAGCTGGATGCACCATAATTTCTACCGTTTGCTCATCCTGTACTCTTTCTTTTAACTGCACAAAGTAATCTTCCGTCACACCGTCAGCGTAAAAGTCACTGTAAAACACATCTGAAAATGGGCGCACCGCTCGCTCTTCTTCACAACGACGAATTGGAACATTATATTTACTTGCTAATCTCTCAAGAACGTCGTGTAAAAGCGGTAATCCATGCACGTGATGATGACTATCTAAATGAGTTGGTGTTAATCCGTAAGATAAAAACTTCTCAATTTGAGCAGTCCATTCTTTTTCTACCTCTTCTGGATTTATATTTCCTTCCCATACAACACTTTGTTTATGAAACAATCCATCGCTACTTACAAGTGATGGAACATCTTTAAGAAGCGGTTCTCCTGCCGTTAATACGAGATGAACTCCTACTCCTAACGTTTTATACTCTTTCGCTAAGCGTACGGCATGCTCTGTCCCTGGCATATTCATCATCATCGTCGTTGAATTTACAATCCCGTTTTTATGTCCATCAATAATTCCGTAATTTGTACCTTCCGTAAGACCGAAATCATCTGCATTTACAATTAGTTTAATCATCGCAATACCTCCTACTAGAATTAAAAAAAGCGGGCTAAACAGCGCCGCTTTTTATTTCTCTATCTTCTTAAAGAATTGTGGAAGATGTTCTTTATGTGCTTCCAACATTTCATCTAAAATTTGTTTTGCAACTTTATCAGATGGTACAAGTGGATTAATTGTCATAGCAAGCAGCGCCTTATGATAATCCCCTGTAACAGCAGCTTCAATTGTTGTGCGCTCAAATGATTTAATTTGCTGTACTAAACCGCGAACTGGTACTGGAAGATCTCCAACCGCAATTGGTTTTGGACCTTCTTTCGTAATAATACAGTTCACTTCAACAGCCGAATCATGTGGCAAGCTTGCAATTGTTCCGTTGTTTCGTGTATTAACAGGCTGGATATCACCTTTATTATTGTAAATAGACGTAATTAAGCTACATGCTGCATCACTATAATAAGCTCCGCCGCGCTTTTCTAATTGTGGTGGCTTAATATCTAAATTCGGGTCTTTATATAACTCGAATAAATCATCTTCTAATTGTTTTACTACTTCTGCACGTGTACCTTTTTCAATCGAAGCTTCTTTCTCTTCTTCCAACATTTCACGTGTTTTATAGTAGTAACGATGATATGGACACGGAATTGCACGAAGACCGCGAATAAAGTCTGGCTCCCAGTTAAGCGCAGCAATGTTTTCCATCGTAATTTGCTTTTCTGGATCTGTTACAAGTTCTAGTACGCGATCCATCACGCTTACTCCATCTAAGTATACATCTAATCCGTATACCATATGATTTAAACCAGCGAAATCAACGTGTACCCGGCTTGCATCTACTTCAAGTAATCTTGCAAGACCCATACGAATTCCGATTGGAACGTTACATAGACCAACTACTCGTTGAATGTTCGTGTAGCGAAGTACAGCTTCTGTTACCATACCTGCTGGGTTTGCGAAGTTAATAAGCCATGCATTTGGACATAATTCCTCCATGTCCTTACAAATATCTAAAATAACAGGAATCGTTCTCAGCGCTTTGAACAAACCACCAGGACCATTCGTTTCCTGACCAATTACATCATATTTTAATGGAATTGCTTCATCTTTTGCACGTGCTTCTAACAAACCAACGCGAAGCTGCGTTGTTACGAAGTCAGCATCTTTTAATGCCTCACGGCGATCAAGTGTTAAATGAATATCAATTGGTAAACCTGATTTTTTCACCATACGTTTCGCTAAGTCACCAACGATTTCTAACTTCTCTTTTCCTGCCTCAATATCTACTAACCAAATTTCACGAACAGGAAGCTCGTCATAACGTTTAATAAACCCTTCAATTAATTCTGGTGTATAACTAGATCCACCGCCGATTGTAGCAATTTTAATTCCAGTCATGCTTTATTCCCCTTTCGCTTCTAGCTTTTTATAAAGGTCAATAAATTCTGCTGCTAATTCTTTTACTGTAATAGAATTCATTAAATGATCTTGTGCATGAATTAAAAGAACACTAATCTCTGTTTTTTCCCCTCTTGCTTCTGATTGTATGAGCTCTGTTTGGAAATGATGCGCTTCATTAATCGCTTCTTTCGCCTTTACCATCGCTTCATCAGCTTCTGCCATTTTCCCCTGTTTGGCAAATTGAAGTGCCTCCATTGCAAAGCTTCGTGCATTACCACTATTTAAAATCAATTGGAATGGAATTTGTTCTGCTGTAGTCATCATAATTACCGCCCTCTCTATTATGGTTCAACCGATTTAAATACCCCTTCAGTTTGAACATTGCTATTAAATTATTATTTTATGAATGATAGTTTGGTGTTCTTGTAGATGGGTCTCATCTTTTTGAACATGATATAAAAGTTAGTTGTTCTGACGAGCTATAGAAACTCGTCAGAACAATACTTTTTAAAGTGATACTGAATTGTCGCTTCCTTTTGCAGCATCTTTTGACGCTTGTACATACGTACGGTCACACATTAATACGAATGGATAGTAGATTACTACCGCGATTGCAAAGTTTACTAGTTGCAATGCAGCACCAGCGATGCTTCCGCCCGCTACAAGATAACCACTAAAGATTGGTGGCATTGTCCACGGAACTAAAGCAACTGTTTTTGGTACCCATCCTAAGGAAATTGCTGTATAAGAAGTAATAACTAATACAACTGGTGTAAGTACGAATGGAATGATTAACGCTGGGTTTAATACAATTGGTGTACCGAAAATAACTGGCTCGTTAATATTGAAGAAACCAGGACCGATAGATACACGGCCTACACCACGAAGCTGTGCACTTTTCGCAACAAGCATTACTGCTACTAGGAATGCTAATGTCGCACCTGATCCACCGATGTATACATATACATCAAAGAATGGTTTTGTGAAAATATGCGGTACGTCATATGCAGACATACCATCGTTAAATAACTTAATATTCTTTTCTAATGCTGGTAAATAAATTGGGTCAATAATACCACCAACGATATTAGGACCGTGTAATCCGAAGAACCATAATACATGAATAAGTAATGCTACAATAATTGCACTTGGTAATGTACCTGCTAAACCTTGTAATGGTACTTGAATTGTTTCAAATACGATTTTATGAATACTTGTACCTGCTAATTTCACTGCTAATTGAATACTTGCTGTTACGATTAAAATAACGAATGCTGGAACTAATGCTGCGAATGATTTCATTACTGCTGGTGGAACACCATCTGGCATTTTAATTGTAATATCTCTTTGAACAAAGAACCTAAATGCCTCTGTGACAAGAAGAGCTACAATTATAGAAACGAATAAACCTTGTGATCCTGTCCAAGCTAAATCAATACCGCCTTCTTTTGGCGTTGTCGGAGAAATAATAATTAATGCACCGAATGTAATGATTGCTGCTGACAACGCGTCAACGCCGTAAGATTTCGCTAAATTATAACTTATCCCTACCGCGACTATGAGGGCGAGTATAGCGAAGGAACCTGCCCACATACCACCGCCGATATCTTTCCAAACATCTCCGAATGCACCTTTCATAAATTTTTGGAATGCATCCACTGGTAAGTTATTAATAAGTATTGCAAATGATCCAACTAAAATAAGAGGCATAACTGCGATAAATCCATCACGGATTGCAACTAAATGGCGCTGCGATCCGATTCTTCCTGCGACTGGAACTAAATATTTCTCCATAAATGCAATAAACTTTTGCATTTCGCTTCCCCCCTAATTATTTTTTAAGTGTTAATGCGTGATCTAAAACTGCTTCTCCATTCATCATGCCGTAGTGCATTGAGTTAATAACATCGACTCCAACGTTTTTCTCATCGGCAAGCGTTTTCATTGTAGAAAGCATGTAACGAACTTGTGGTCCTAGTAATAATACATCCGCTTGGTCGATATTGTTTTTTACTGCATCCCCAGATACAGCCCAAATCTTACCTTCTAGACCACGAGCTTTTGCAGCCGCTTCCATTTTTGTAACTAGTAAACTTGTAGACATCCCTGCTGAACAACATAATAAAATATTCATTTATAAATCCCCCTTGTGTGGTATAAAAAATTTATGTTTTTTATTTTTCTTTACGCTATTTATTAAAGCAATTACCGTGCCAACTTTTCAAAACGCCTAAAATCAGCGTTTTTTCGAGTGATTTCTTTGTGTGTTACCGCTTTCAATCAGTGTGTCCCCAAAAAAACACACAGTGTGTTATAAAACACCTCACTTTTAACACATAACTGTATGAAAATAGATTAGTGTTTAGTTGTCTAGTTGTGTTTAAACAAAAAAAACACTAAATTATTTTTTAACACATAAAAAAACCTTGCATATGCAAGGTTCACTTATCATCTTCTAATTTCCTATATAATTCTACAAACTCACTCGCCAATTCCTTCACCGTAATTGCGTTCATTAAATGATCTTGTGCATGCACCATCAGAAGGGTAACTTCGGTTTTTTCCCCGGCAGCCTCTTTCTGTATGAGCTCTGTTTGTAAGCGATGCGCCTCTTGCAATTCATTTAAAGCTTCTTGTAGTTTCGCTTCTGCTTCCTGAAATTCACCGCGCTTTGCGCAATCAATTGCTTCCATTGAGCAGCTTCTCGCATTACCACCATGCAAAATTAAGTGAAAAGCTTTCGTCTCTATCGTATCCATGTTATTTCTTTACTCCCCCTTTTCTTCCGCTACTTTTTGTTTATCCCATATTTTTAAGAATGGAAAATAAATAAGAAATGCAAGTGCAAAGTTAATGAGCTGTAAAATAACCCCTGAAATTTTCCCGCCTGATCCTAAATATCCACTAAAAAGAATAGGTGTAGTCCAAGGTACAGCAGCTCCGCTCGGACGTGCAACCCATCCCCATTCCATTGCAAAATAAGAAACAATCGTTAAAACAACTGGTACAAGTATAAATGGAATAAGTAAAAGCGGATTCATTACTATCGGCATACCGAAAGTCACCATTTCATTAATATTAAAAATACCTGGTGCAATCGATAATCGCCCTAAACTTTTCAATTGCTGACTTCGCGCAAATAATAACATTCCTACAACTAAAGCAAGTGTTGCACCAGAACCGCCCATATAAATCCATAAATCAAAGAACTGTGCAGTAATCGTATTAGGTACATCTTGCCCTGCCTGAAATGCAATTCGATTTTGATCCATTAATGACAACCAAATCGGACTCATTACACCACCAACAATTGCAGCTCCATGAATTCCGCACGCCCAAAGTACATGGACAATGATAACTGCGATTATCGCACCCCAAATGCTAGCCCCAAGTACACTAAGAGGCTCCTGTAAAAGCTTTCCTATAACATTATGGATGCTACCGAAAGTCGTATGTTCAAAAATTAATCTAATGATCCAAACAACCGTCACAACAATAAAGCCTGGAATAAGCGCAGCAAATGAACGCGTTACTGCTGGCGGAACTGTCTCTGGCATCTTTATAATCATCTTTTTCTGTACAACAAATCGATAAATTTCAGTAGATATAATTGCAATAATCATCGCTACAAACAACCCTTGGCTTCCCATTAACGCAGCTGGTATAACTCCATCTACAAGTATACTTTCTTTCGTATTTGGTATCATATACATAACTTGGAATGGTGTTGCAAGCAAAAATGCTACAAGTGACAACGCACCTGCCGCTAAAGCATCTACTTTATATTGTTCTCCTAATCTGTAAGCGATTCCAAAAACAGCTATTAAAGACATTATATTAAAAGTAGCCCCCACTGGATACCCTAATGCTACATTCCAATTCTTTCCGAAGATTCCTGCCATAAAATCATTATATCCAGGTATCGGAAGAGCACTAATGATTAGAAAAAAAGATCCAATAATCAAGAAAGGCATCGTTAAAACAATTCCATCACGAATAGCCTGCAAATGCCTCTGCTCTGCAATCTTTCCTGCCACTGGCATCACATATTTCTCTAAAAACCCTATCATCTATCCCACTCTCCTCATGGTTTCATTGACAAAGCTGCTTGCAAGATAGCCTCTCCATTACAAAGCCCGTAATGGACAGATTGAATTACGTCAACGGGTATTCCTTTCTCCTTACATAACTCTTTCATTTTCGGTAATAAATAACGTACTTGCGGTCCAAGTAAAAGTACATCTGCATCATCGATATGATTTCGCACTTCTGAACCTGATACAGCCCAAATCTTTACCTCTATCCCCCTTGCCTGTGCCGCTTTCTCCATTTTTGTAACTATCAAACTGGAAGACATTCCCGCTGCACAGCAAAGCAAAATATTCATCCTGTTTCCCCTCCCTCTTTTTCTAAACCTAAGTTATGGTGCAGCCCTTGCCACCACTAGGTTACAAATATATATGTCTAGATTTCTAACTGTATGCCGAGCTTAAAAACAAAAATTTCTCGGTTTTCACGCTATTCCATCTATCCGTATTTTCCTAGTAAAGAAGTCTCTAACTCGCTATAATGATTCAGTATGATTTTTTATAATCGATAGGAGGGTATATTTATGAAGGCATATCGCTTTCCGCTTATTTTATTATCTTCTATCCTAATTGGTGGTTTCATTGGTTATTTCATGGGTGCCGATGCAGTTGCTTTAAAGCCGCTTGGTGACATTTTCTTAAACTTAATGTTTACGATTGTTGTACCGTTAGTGTTCTTTAGCATCGCGTCATCTATTGCTAATATGGATGGATTAAAACGTTTCGGTAAAATTATGTCTAGTATGGCTGGAACTTTCTTATTTACAAGTATTTTAGCTGCTATTTTTATGATTATTATCGTGAAAGTATTCCCGCCAGCACAAGGTGTTGTATTAGAACTAACGCAGCCTGATAAAGCTGAAAAAGCAGTTAGCGTTGCTGATCAAATTGTTGGTATCATAACAGTATCAGACTTTTCAAAGTTACTATCTCGCGAGAACATGTTAGCTCTTATTTTCTTCTCTATCTTAATGGGGGTTGCAACTTCAGCAGTTGGTGAAAAAGGGAAACCATTCGCTACATTCCTACAAGCTGGTGCAGAAATTTCAATGAAAGTTGTATCTTTCATTATGTACTACGCTCCAATCGGACTAGCTGCCTACTTCGCAGCATTAGTTGGTGAATTTGGACCACAACTTCTTGGAACTTACTTCCGAGCTGCAATGGTATACTATCCAGCTTCTCTTATTTACTTCTTTGTATTCTTTACATTCTATGCGTACCTTGCAGGTCGCAAACAAGGTGTACAAATATTTTGGAAGAACATGGTCTCTCCTACAGTTACATCACTTGCAACTTGTAGTAGTGCCGCAAGTATTCCATCGAACTTAGAAGCAACGAAAAAAATGGGTATTTCTTCTGACGTTCGTGAAACAGTTGTCCTTCTTGGGTCTACACTTCATAAAGACGGATCTGTTTTAGGCGGCGTATTAAAAATTGCTTTCTTATTCGGTATTTTCAACATGGAATTCGAAGGACCGAAAACATTAGCAATCGCACTTGTCGTTTCTCTATTAGTAGGAACAGTAATGGGTGCTATTCCGGGCGGGGGTATGATTGGTGAAATGTTAATCGTTTCTCTATACGGATTCCCACCAGAAGCATTGCCAATTATCGCAGCAATTAGTACAATCATCGATCCTCCTGCAACAGTGTTAAACGTAACAGGAGATAACGCTTGTGCCGTAATGACAGCTCGCCTTGTAGAAGGTAAAAACTGGATCAAAAATAAATTTGCTTAATATATAGAAAGAGGATGCTCGGTGGAGCATCCTCTTTTTTGTTGTTATTTGTCGAAATGTCGATATAATCCCATCCCGCCACAAATTTGTTATAATCTTCACAAATATTCCACATCCATTATCCATTCTCCGTACTATAATCATGTATGGAAAAGGAGATGGACGTAATGACTCAAAGTGCACCAGAATTCAAAGTTTTGCAAAGCATTGCATTTCTTGCTGTCGTTTTGCAAAGTTCCTTATTATATACAATGAATCAAGGAAATGTCTTACTCGAGCAATCCCTCATTATGGGCATGCTATTTAATCTTGCAAAATTTTCAGCGCCTGCATTCATATTTATCGTCGGCTTCCATTTAATTCGGCTATATACGAAGCAACTCGTTTACAGAGAATATATTTATGAAAAAGCCGCACATTTACTCATTCCTTATTTCTTCTGGTCTATTCTTTACCTATTAACAACAAACGATGTCATTACACTACAAGGCGGAATAAAAAGTTTATTACTCGGAACAGCTGCACCTCATCTTTGGTACGTTATTATGATGTTCCAAATTCACTTATTGTTCCCTTTACTATGCACACTATTTTATTGGTTTCAAAAACGAACAGAAAATAAAAAAGACATATATAAATATATGACCATTTTCGCTTGTCTATATTTCTTCTTAATGTGGTACTCTTCTCACTACATTTTTAATGGAGAGAAACTGACTAGTTCAACCATTTTACATTATACAGATCGTTCCTTCTTCTTCTACTCATTCTATTTCGTCATGGGAGGAATAGCTGCTGTATCATTAAAAACTTGGCGTATATTTGTCATGAAACATATTCCGCTTATCACAATACTATTTTTCATCTTATTTTTATTCATCAATTATGAGTTATTTAGTTTTTACGGCGCCAATTCTATTCATTTAACGGTTTCTACTTATTTAAAACCGTCCATGTTTTTATATATTGTTTGTGAAATTATGATACTGTACGTGTTATCTATTACAATTGTACAGCGACGTGGTTTCTTATATAAAGCTTTACGTTTTATCGGGAATTACACGTATGGCGCTTATTTAGCTCATTTTTTCTTCTTGCAACTATGTACAAAATTTCTTTCCTTATTCGCACTGCAAGAAAACACAATATTATATAGCCTATTACTATTTATATTAACGACCACAATCTCTATTTCAGCAATGGTCATTGGCAGCATACTACCATTTCATACGTGGATTACAGGGCCTTCCCCTACGACAAATATGAAATGGGCGAAGATTGCCATTCGGAAAAATCATGAAAAAGTATTTAAACCATATATTTGATATAATAGTATTTCATATAAGAAAAGAAAGTAGGACACACCTATGATTAATCAAATTGGGCAAATTATGTTATATGTAAATAATCAAGATGAAGCAGTACAATTTTGGACAGAAACAGTAGGATTCCAAATCGTTGCGGAAGAAAATAACGGACAAGGATTTCGCTGGATTGAAATTGCGCCGGCAAAAGAAGCCGGAACAAGCATCGTCCTTCACGATAAAGCGTTAATCGCGAAGTTGCAACCTGAATTAAACTTAAATACCCCTTCACTTATGTTCTTCTCTAATAACGTAGATCAACTGTATAAAGATCTTTCTGAGAAAAACGTCACAGTTGGACAAGTTGTAGATTTACCTACAGGTAGAGCATTCAACTTTGCTGATAATGAAAATAATTACTTTGCGGTAATGGAAAAGAAATAAGAAAAAGCTATCCGGAAAAATCGGATAGCTTTTTTCATTTTAAGAAACTTGTTCTGCATTCGTTTCCCTATGCTGTATATGGCTCGTGATCCAAGCAATTCCGCCAGCAACAACGAGATAGCATAACAATATTAAAATTTGCATTTGTAATTGCGACCAATCGCCTAAAGAAATCACATCTTGTAACCCTCTAAGAGAATGAGACATTGGGAGAAATTGTCCAATTTTGCTAAGGACAGCTATATTTAATTCTCCTGGGAAAGTACCCCCGCTCGTCGCTAATTGCAGGACGAGAAGTGTTACCGCTGCGAACTTCCCAACAAGACCAAATACCGTTACTAACATAAGAATAAATGTCATGAACGTAAAGGAAATAATAATACTTGATAAAACAAAGAGTGGCACACTTGCAACTTCTAATTTCATAAATCCTAGCACAACCACATCTACAAGTAGCGCTTGAATAAGTCCAATTAAATATACCAATCCTAGTTTATTAATAAAATGTACTGTTCCGCTTACCTTCATATTTTGTCTGCGGCCTAGAGGTAAAATATTCGATGCCATAATTCCGCCAACATAAAATGCCAGTGATAAAAAGTATGGTGCAATACCTGAACCGTAGTTCGGCACCTCAGAAACTGTCGACTTCACTAATTGAACCGGCTCTGAGAACATCGTATTGCGTGCATCATCATTGCGAACATCCGCTATCTTCTCTGCGCCCTCTCCCAATTTCGTAGAAAGTTCTTTCGCACCATCGTCAAGTTTAACAAGTCCGTTCGTTAACTTATCAGCACCATGATTCAGCTCTGTTCCGCCACTCGCAAGGTGATTTACACCTTCTTGTAATGATGTAAATCCATTTCCCCACTTCGTAAATCCATTGGCTAAATTCGAAGTACCATCTGCTATCTTTTTCGTTCCAGCAGTAGCTTCGTTTAACTTAACCCCGAATGTATTCATGCCTTCCTCAATCTTATGCTGACCATCAGCAAGCTTCTGCGCACCTTGTGTCAATTGTTTCTGGCTATTATTTAAAGTGTTTGTTGCTTTAGCTAATCCGTTAGAAGTAGCAATGATCTTTTGAAAAGCAGGATCTTGCTGCACTTCTGGATGACTTTTCACGTACTCTTCTAATTGTTGTTTTACACTATTTGCTGCATTGTCCGCTTTCACTTGCCCTTCAGCAAGTTTCTCACTTCCGTTCACCCATTCATTTGTACCAGCACTTAATTCACTAACTCCTGATTGTAAAGACTTCTCACCCTGTGCTAGCAGCTCCATACCATTATGAAGTGATGTCGCTCCTTGACTCAGCTCATTTGCACCGCCACTTAAGGCAGATTGGCTAGAAACAAGTTTTTCACTTCCCTCTTTCACTTTTGATGTCCCGTCACTTAAACGATGAATACCATCTGCAAGCTCATTTGCACCATTTCTTGCATCTATCGTTCCTTCATGTAACTTCTCAGCACCATTACTTGCATCACTCAATCCTTGTGCCAAATCTTGAAACTTTGAAAAGACACCTTCTGTATAAGATTTCGTAATACTATTTGAGATTTTTGTTTTCATATTTTCAACAGCTGTCGTTCCAATTTGAGCTGCTACAAAGTTTTTCCCTGGATTTACTTTGTACTGCAATTGTGCCTGCTCTGGTTTCTCATCCATAAGTGTACTTACCTTTTTAGAGAAATCCTCTGGGATCGTAACAACCATATAATACTTATCTTCTTTTAGCCCTTCATCAGCATTTTTTTCTGATACGAAATGAAAAGCCAGTTCCTTATTCTCTTTTAAATTTTTAACAAAATCGTCTCCTGCATGAATTGTTTTTTCATCCATCGCAGCACCTTTATCTAAATTCACAACTGCAACAGGTAATTTATCTAATTTTCCGTACGGATCCCAATATCCAGCTAAGAAGAATCCTGAATAAATTAAAGGAACGATTAATAAAAAAATTAAAGCGATACGTCCATGTTTATGGTTCCACATCGCCTTCCAATCTTTAAATATAAGTTGAATTCCCTTCATGAAACATACTCCTTCTCCTAATTTAACACCCTTCGAATGGTTTAACAGATTTACTATACACGTCACTTTCCATACTGTATAATACATCTTTAATTATCAATTCATTCCTTTTGGTCTATAGAAAGGAGATTCGAAGTGGAACTTCTTCAATTAAAATACTTTCAGACAGTCGCACGACTAGAACATATGACAAAAGCAGCTGAAGAATTGCATATCGCGCAGCCTTCACTCAGTAAAACAATCGCTAGACTAGAAAAGGACTTAGGCGTCCCCTTATTTGATCGCCAAGGTCGACAGATTACATTAAACTCTTTCGGCAAAGTATTTTTAAAACGAGTAGAACGCATTTTTCATGAATTAAGTGAAGGGGAACGCGAAATTAAAGATTTAGCTGAATTACAACAAGGCTCTATTACACTTGCAGTTTCTATTCCAAGAATATTACCCGAGTTACTCGGTTCCTTTTTACTAGAACACCCTAACGTTCGATTCCAACAATTTCTCGCATCTACTCCTTCTATGAAACGGCAACTAGATAATATGGAAATTGATTTTTGTATCTCCTCTGTACCAATTGAAGGCGAAGAAATGGTTTGGGAACCACTTATCACAGAAGAAATTTTCTTAGCTGTTCCTTCAGGACATCGGTTATCAAACCGCGAAAGTATCTATTTGCATGAAGTAAAAGACGAATCGTTTATTAGTATGAACACCGGTTACGGATTTCGGCACTTAACAGATGAATTTTGTAAAAAAGCTGGTTTCACTCCACATATCGCTTTTGAAGTAGATGAACCAACCGTGATTAGCGATCTCATTAAGCAAGGTCTTGGCATCGCCTTTGTCCCAAGTTTAACTTTATTAAAAAACTCTACTTTAGCATCAAATAAGTTACGTATTATTGAACCTAATTGCGAACGAACTATCGGCTTAAGTTGGTCGAAGAAGCGCTATTTATCAAACACCGCCCAGCAATTTCTTGAATTCGTGATTGATTACTTCTCCAATATTAGGGCGTAAAATTATATCGCTTTACAAACAAATAACGACACAAATAGAAGGTACCATCCCCATAGGGTGGCACCTTCTATTTTTTACTCTTATCCAATTCTATTTCCGCTAAAAGCGGCAATACGTTATCGAAAATATGTGTATTATTATTCTCACCTGTTACATATCCACCATAATATCTACTAAATACATTATCATTTCGGAATGTATTCATCCGCTCATACAATTCCTTCGCAAACTTTATATCACCTGTTTGTAGTACGTACAAAATTGTTAATCCGTAAGATGCTGGTGATTCATAGTTCACAGCTTGTTTTCCCGTTTCTAAGTTATAACGACCATATAACTTTTCGTCTTCGCGAAATTTCTTCTTTATAAATTCCAAATAAGCATCTGATGAAAGACCGCCTAAACTACGATGATAAGCAACGTATGATTGATCAATAAGATTCACTTCTTTATCGTACGTAAATGTCCCATCATCTTTATACTCTTTCGGGAATGCCCAGCCCTGCCTTGGATAATCCGCTAAAAACTGAACAACTTCCTGATACTGCTGTGCAGAAATTTTTCCATACTTTTTCATATAAGAGAATGCATGCGGATTTATGTAAGATGTTGTTGCAAAGTTATTTTGTTTCCCTGTATCTGCATCGTAATAATCAACGTAATAATTACCTTTTTTATTATAACGAAGTACAGAATCACTCAATTGATCTGCAAGGTTTTTATAGCGATCTTCCTTGTACATTTCATAAGCACGATATAATTGTTCTATAATACGAAGATCATCGATAAGTGCATTAGTAGCTGACTGCATTTCTCCCTTTTCAGAGATTTTCCATATAACGATGCGATCCTTGTGTACAAAGTTATTTTGAATAACCTTCACTTGTTCATCAAATAAAGCTTGATCATCTTTATCAAGTGTATATTGTAGCCATAACCCTGCAGATTCTGATAAAGCTTCACGGCCCTTCGCTTCACCCTTACCTGCCTTTGTATCCTCTAAGCGATACGTTGCAAGTGTTCCATTTTCATTCACCATATGTCGTAAAATAAAATGCTCGGTACGATTTCCTTGTAAAGCTGACCAAAATACAACTCCACCTAAAGCGATTAAGAGAATAACCCCAATCCCTATATATAAACGTTTTCGCAAGCTTTTCACCTCCTTTTAAGGCTAACCTTAATTTTACCAGAACATACGCAAATATAAAAAAGACAATCCTTTAGATTGTCTCTCCCACCTTATCCTTCGCAAGCCTCTTTAGAAGGTCTATATAGCGATTCCACAAGTCGATCATATTCACGACGCGTAATTTCTTTATTATACAACTTTAATAATAAATCTCTATGCTCTCTTGAAAATGCCATCTTTTTAATGACTTCAGGATACATAAAACACCCTCTCCATTTCACATAAACTTCTTCATCCCGGAAACAGAACTTACGTTCGCATAAAAGGATTATAAAAGATTCAGCCCTAAAAAACAAATAAAATATTACCAAATATCAATTTCTTTTTCTTTAGAATATTTAAACATTAAATTATCGTACTCATTTTTTAAATACATATATATTTTTGGTAGTTTTTTGAATAAATTTTCCAATTAAATCAGAAAATAATGGCAAAAAGAAGAGGAGTATACATATGGATACCGTAACATTAGCAAGGGCATTTTTTGGTTCTTCATTAGCATTCCACATTATCTTTGCAACGCTTGGAGTCGGGCTTTCTTTAATGATTTTTATAAGTGAAATACTCTATCACTGGAAGAAAGATTCCGACTATGCCATTATGGCAAAAAGATGGACGAAGGCTTTTGCTATCCTTCTCGGTGTAGCAATTCCAACTGGAACAATTGTTGGTGTACAAATTTCACTTCTTTGGCCTGGTTTCGCCAAAATTGTTGGGCAAGTTATTTCCGTTCCGTTTCAAATTGAGATTTTCGCCTTCTTTTTAGAGGCTTTATTCATGTCTATTTACGTATATGCGGCTGATAAACTCCCTCCAGTTATGAGATTAATCTCGCTATTTTTCGTTATGATTGGCGCCACTGCATCCGCCGTGCTTATTACATCGGCAAACACATGGATGAATACACCTGCGGGCTTTTCAATGAATCCAGATGGCTCAGTTTTTAACGTTGATCCGTGGAAAGCTTTCTTTAATCCTAGCTTTGGCACAAGTGCATTCCACGTCGTTATTACGGCCTATACAACTGGAGCAGCTGTTATCGCTTCTATCGCTGGATTTAAATTATTAAAGAAAAATTTAAGCGCTCGTGAAATTGCTTACCATAAAAAAGGATTACTGTTAGGGCTTGTCGTTACATTTATCACAGGTGCTACGATGTGGCTTTCAGGACACGAATCTGCTATTGCCTTACATAAACATTCACCTGAAAAACTAGCATCTGCTGAAGCTTTGTTTGAAACGACATCACACGCGCCTTTATCGATTGGCGGGGTTGTGGACCCTAACACACTCGAACTAAACTATGCCCTTGAAATTCCGAACATGCTTAGCTTATTAGTGGGACTAGACCCTAACACCGTTGTAAAAGGTCTAAAGGAATTCCCGCAAGAAACATGGCCACCATTTTACACACATACACTGTTCAATTTAATGGTTGGCACCGCTGCCTTTACCTTTGCAGTTGCAGCTATTGCCCTCTTATATTGGTACTTTGTTTACCGAAAAAAAGGAGTAGAGTTACCGAAGTGGCTTCTTTGGGGAGCTGCCGCCTGTGGACCCGTTATGTTGCTCGGTATTGAATTCGGATGGATCTTTAGTTGTAGTGGTCGTCAGCCATGGACAATTTATGGCATGCAACGCACGGTAGATGCTTCTACGCGCGCTGATTTCGTCGGTCCTTTATTTGTTTTATTCATCATTTTATATATTGGACTCGGTATTTTAACAGTCTTTGTACTACGGACATTCTTTAAGAAACATCCGTTAAAGAATGATTTACATCACGAAGGAGGCGATTCTCGTGCATGAGGAAAGCATTGCAATCATCATCTTATGGGCTCTTATTTTCGTATATAGCATACTAGGGTCTATTGATTTTGGAGCTGGTTTTTGGGGCATGGTATACGCTAAACACCCGACACTTGCTGCCAAGCTTGCTAATCGGTACTTATCACCAACTTGGGAAGTAACAAATACGTTTCTTGTCTTTGTCGTCGTTGCTTTTCTCGGTTTCTTCCCAAAAGCGGCCTTTACCCTTGCAACCGTTATGTTTGTACCAGTTATGTTAATTTTAGTACTCGTTGCGATTCGTAGTACATTTATGGTATTTGCTTACTCCCTGCCAAAATACCAACACCTTCTTCGGATTATTTCAGGTATTACTGGGCTCTTAATCCCAGCTCTATTAATTACCGTTCTGCCAGTTACAGAAGGTGCCTATATTACGATGTCTGAAGGAAAGGAAGTGCTCCTTTACGGAAAACTTCTTTCTAGTCCCGTTATTTATTGTTATATGCTCTTCGGACTAACTTCAGAACTATTTCTATCATCTCTCTTTCTTGCTGATTTTGCTAGGGAACAAGGTTCTGAAGATACGTACCGAATTTATAGAAGAAATGCCATCATACTTGGTCCTGCAACGCTCGTGACTGCTATTATCGCTCTCGTTGTAATGGACCCTGAAACACACTGGCTTATGCAAGGACTAATAAAGCAATTCCCATGGTTTACAGTCTCTATCATTTTATTTGTTATCGGATACTCTTCCCTTTGGTGGACAAATAAGAAATATGGCACACTAGGCTTTCCTCGCATTGCAGTTTTAGCTGTCGTCGCTCAATATGCATTTGCAAGCTACGCTTACGGCGTCGCCCATTTACCTTATATCATTTACCCGGACGTAACTGTATTTACAAGCTTTACGACGGTCGAAACATTCTATGCACTTCTTATTCTTTACGCAATCGGGATTGCAATTTTACTACCAGGATTTATTTTCTTCTGGAATTTATTCTTAAAAGATCGAACATTTTTAAAGGAAAAATAGTAAATTAGGGGCATTCACACATAGAATGCCCCTAATTTATTAGACTCCTCTCCTAATAGTTATTACACTACTACTTATACTTGCCTTATTGCTCAAAATACACATATTCACTAGATTAAGGTAGATGCCTAGTTCTTCTTATTTTCTTTTGAATATAATGCTATATAAACTTGAGACAAGCTACATTTGTTCAAGAGAAAATAGAAAGGTAGGTTAAATATGAGCATTGAAATATGGATTACTATTATTGTATTCTTCTTAACGATGATWGTTRTCTYTTGGCGACCTCGTGGTTTAAATGAGGCGTGGCCAGCAGCAATTGGCGCTGGCATTATCCTCATTACTGGACTTGTATCAAAACCAGACGTCATGGACATTATAAGTAAAATCGGCGGTGCCTCTATAACGATATTAGCGACCATCGTTATGGCGGTTATATTAGAAAGCTTCGGCTTCTTCCACTGGTCCGCAGCGAAACTCGCAAATTTAGCGAAAGGTTCCGGACGACGCCTATACTGGTACATTCAATTACTATGTTTTCTTATGACTCTTTTATTTAATAATGACGGTAGTATTTTAATTACAACACCGATTTTAATTTTACTTCTGAAAAACCTTCAATTAAAACCTCATCAACAAATCCCTTATTTATTAAGCGGTGCTTTAATCGCCACTGCATCTAGTGCACCAATTGGTGTAAGTAATATTGTAAACTTAATTGCCTTAAATATCGTCCACATGACTCTTTATATGCATACTGCTATGATGTTTGTACCTGCAACACTAGGACTACTGTTTATGTCATGGCTCATGTATACAGTTTTAAAGAAAAAACTTCCAGAAAGATTACCTGTTTCTTCATATGATATTGAAGAAATTTTCTTCACGAAAAACTTCCATCCGTTAAAAGGACAAAATTCTGTTAATACGAAACAAAAACGTACGAAATTCATGTTAAAAGTATTAGGCTTCGTCTTCCTTATGCGCTGTCTTCTATTCGTTGCATCCTTCTTATCGATTCCAATCGAAATTGTTGCCGTACTCGGTTCACTCGTTCTTCTCATCTGGAGATGGTACTACTTACGAACAAACCCAGTCGATATTTTGAAAAAGACACCGTGGCACATTTTAATTTTCGCCTTCTCTATGTACGTAATTATTTACGGGCTTCACAACGCAGGATTAACAGCGGCGCTTGTCCATTGGCTCGAACCAGTTGTAAGTCAGCATCTACTCTATGCCAGCTTTGCAATGGGCGGACTCGTTTCCCTCCTCTCTAACGTCTTCAATAACCACCCTGCACTTATGATTGGTACAATCACATTAACAGAAATGGGACTAGATCCAGTCACATTAAAAACGATCTACCTCGCAAATATCATCGGTAGTGACATCGGTTCACTATTATTACCAATCGGTACACTAGCTTCCCTCATTTGGATGTATATCTTAAGACAAAACAAAATTAAAGTGAAATGGAAAGATTATTTAAGTGTATCTCTCATCGTAATCCCACTCACAACAGTCGTCACATTATTCCTCTTATACTACTGGGTACAATTATTCTTCGCCTTATAGACGACAGAAGCCCCCTTTGCTACCGTCTTAGCAAAGGGGGCTTCTTCTATATTTAAGTTAGGTACAGTGTGATCAATCAAGTAAAGAGGTGTGACGTGTTATTGATATAAGTGACTACCAGTTTCTTTGAATTCTACCGCTTTCTCTTTCATTCCTTTTTCAATTGCTTCTGTCGTTTCTAAGTCATTTTCTTTCGCATATTCACGAATATCATGTGAAATTCTCATACTACAAAACTTTGGGCCACACATTGAACAGAAATGCGCCGTTTTCGCCCCTTCTGCTGGCAACGTTTCATCATGGTACTCCATCGCGCGTTCAGGATCTAAAGATAAATTAAATTGGTCGCGCCAACGGAATTCAAATCGTGCTTTTGAAAGTGCATCATCACGCTGATGAGCCGTTTTATGCCCTTTCGCAAGATCGGCTGCATGCGCAGCGATTTTGTACGTAATAACCCCTTCGCGAACATCATCTTTGTTCGGTAAACCTAAATGTTCTTTCGGTGTTACATAACAAAGCATCGCCGTTCCAAACCAGCCGATCATCGCAGCTCCAATCGCTGAAGTAATATGATCATAACCTGGTGCAATATCTGTCGTTAACGGCCCAAGTGTATAGAACGGCGCACCCTGACAAATATCAAGTTCTTTCTCCATATTTTCTTTAATTAAATGCATCGGTACATGCCCAGGTCCTTCAATCATAACTTGCACATCATGTTTCCAAGCGATTTTTGTTAATTCACCAAGTGTTTCAAGCTCAGAAAACTGCGCTTCGTCATTTGCATCTGCAATAGAACCTGGACGTAATCCATCTCCAAGAGAGAACGAAACATCGTACTGCTTCATAATTTCACAAATTTCTTCAAAGTGAGTATATAGGAAGTTTTCTTTATGATGGAATAAACACCACTGCGCCATAATCGAACCACCGCGCGAAACAATACCGGTCATACGCTTTGCAGTAATGGGAATGTAACGAAGTAATACACCAGCGTGAATCGTGAAGTAATCAACGCCTTGCTCCGCCTGCTCAATTAACGTATCACGATACACTTCCCACGTTAAATCCTCTGCAATTCCGTTTACCTTTTCAAGCGCTTGATAAATTGGCACAGTTCCAACTGGTACCGGAGCATTACGAATAATCCACTCACGTGTTGTATGAATGTTTTTTCCTGTAGATAAATCCATAATCGTATCTGCACCCCAGCGAGTCGCCCACGTCATCTTCTCTACTTCTTCTGCAATAGAAGACGATACAGCAGAGTTTCCGATATTTGCATTTACCTTTACGTGAAAATTACGTCCAATTATCATCGGTTCCGCTTCAGGGTGGTTAATGTTCGCCGGCAAAATCGCACGACCTTCTGCAATCTCCTTACGAACAAATTCAGGCTCTACCCCTTCACGAATCGCAACATATTCCATCTCAGACGTAATAATGCCATTACGCGCATAATGCATCTGCGAAACATTTGCACCTTGCTTCGCTCTAAGCGGCTTACGATCCATTTGCGGGAAAACAGGTGTATGTTTTGAAGCCACTTTCACACCGTCATCCTCAGGTTTAATTTCGCGTCCTTCATAAGCTTCCACATCACCACGCCCCAAGGTCCAAGAGTGGCGCGGCGTTGGAATCCCTTTTTCCAGCTCCACTTTATACTCTGGATCTGTATAAGGTCCACTCGTATCATACACACGGATTGGCGGATTTTGAACACCGTTCGTATCGCTTTGTTCAATCTCGCGCATTGGTACTTTCATACCTTCACGTGTTCCATCCACATACACTTTCTTACTTCCTGGTAAACTCGATTTCAATTCAATTTGCTCAGCTGAAACAGACTGTTTCATAACCTTTGTTGCCCCCCTGTTCGTGACAAGGACGAGATATGGCCAGCGCATGCCAAAATAAAAAGAGCCAGGTCCATAAAAGAATAAGGACCTGGCTCATAAAGACATAATTATGTAAAGCCGTTAACTTCCCTACGCTGGTACGAGCCAGATCAGGTCCAAAGGGTTAAGAAGTTCACACGCTTCTCTCTCAGCCTACGCATACGTTAGGCACCCCTAGTTTATCACTGATTTAATTTTCAATACTTTCCCATCATACACTATAATCTGAAAAATGCAAAGTTTATTTCTTTTGTTGTTTACGGAATCATCCAAGTTAAATAATAAGCCTGTACATACGTCATAATCCCAACAATAGTAACGAAGAATAAACTATGCTTCAATGAAAAGCGGAACAAATCTGACTCTTTCCCAGCAAGTCCAACTGCCGCACAAGCAATCGCAATTGATTGCGGAGAAATCATTTTACCTGTTACACCGCCCGTTGTATTTGCTGCAACGAGAAGTACTTCAGATACACCGACTTGCTGCGCTGTAATTGCTTGTAAATTCGAGAACAGTGCGTTCGCTGACGTATCTGATCCTGTTAAGAATACGCCAATCCATCCTAAGAATGGTGAGAAGAACGGGAATAGTCCGCCAGTTCCTGCAAGTGCTAACGCTAATGTAGAAGATAGACCAGAATAGTTTGCGATAAATGCGAATCCTAATACGAATCCAATAGATAGAATTGGCATTTTTAGTTCGTTTAACGTTTCTTTAAATGTTGCTACTGCATCTTTTGCACTCATTTTTAAAATAAAGATAGAAATGATACAAGCAATTAAAATTGCTGTTCCAGTCGCTGATAAAATATCTAATTTCAAGATTGCTTCATAAGGTGTTGGTTTATTTACAATAGGCTCTGCTTTCATTACTAAATTGTGCAAGCTTGGAACTTCAAATTTAAATACGAGACTTTCTAAAGCGCCGCCCGGAGCGAATAATGCTTTAAAGAAACTTTGGCTCCAAATGACTACCATCACAGTTAAAATAATGAACGGAGACCACGCTTTTACTACTTTTCCTACCGTTAGTTTCGGCATAGATGTCGTTGTCGTTGTCGTTGTCGTCGCCGCGGCTACTTCACTATTCGCTTGCTTAGTTTGATAAATTTCTTTCGGCTGCCAAACTTTTAAGAATAGCGATAAACTTACTAAACTTACAAGCGCTGACGTAATATCAGGAAGTTCTGGCCCTAAAAACGTCGCTGTAATGAACTGTGTAATTGCAAATGAACTACCCGCTACAAATAAAGCAGGCCACGTTTGTTTTACTCCTTTAAAGCCATCCATTAAAAATACGATAAAGAACGGAACAAATAAAGATAAGAACGGTAATTGATGCCCAGCCATCTGTCCAATTTTATGCGGATCAATGCCTGTTACTTGTCCAGCAACTGTAATCGGAATCCCCATTGCTCCGAACGCTACTGGTGCAGTATTTGCGATTAAACAAAGACCTGCTGCATATAAAGGATTTAGCCCAAGGCCTGCCAGAAGCGCTGCCGTAATCGCTACTGGTGCACCAAATCCTGCTGCCCCTTCCAAAAATGCTCCAAATGAAAATCCGATTAAAATAACGAGTAAACGATGGTCATTCGTAATGGATAATACAGATGTACGAATGACATCAAATTGACCTGTTTTCACAGAAATTTTATATAAAAATACTGACATAATGATAATCCACGCAATTGGCCATAATCCGTATAAGAAACCGTATCCGGTCGCTGCCATTGCCATTGTGAATGGCATTTTATACGCAAATAACGCCACCAAAATCGTTAATACAACTGTAATAAATCCTGCCACATACCCCTTCATGCGGAAAACTGCTAAAGCTAAGAAAAAAAAGATGATTGGAATAAGTGCGACTGCTGCCGAAATCCAAATGTTACCGAACGGATCGTAAACTTGTGTCCATGTGTTCATTGTTCTCTCCCCCTAAAGAATCCCCTTTTAAATAAGATATAACCTTATCAATAGACTACCAGGTCATCATACCTTTAAGTCTAAAAAATATAAAACGTTTAAGAAAACGTTTTCAATAATTTTATCACAACAATTTTCATTTAAAAAGATTTTTTTGAAAATTTTATCATTTAAAAAGGAAATCTTACAAAAGCGTCACGTTCTTGTAATGTTAATCGATAGGAAGCTCGCCAAATCTACTGCATACTAAAGGTATAACAACGAACATTACTTATGAGGTGATATATATGAACGGAAACAAAATATTAGCAGCTTTATCATACTTTAGTGTATTATTTGCGCCTATCTTATTCCCTATTATCGTGTGGATTGTGGGCGATTCTGAAACGAAACCACATGCAAAGCGTGCTCTATGGACACACATTATTCCAAGTATCGCAACATTTATTGGATTAGTTATTTTAGGAATTATGGGCATCGGATCTGATCAACCAGACGTAACACTTGGAATTGGAGCAATCATCGTCTTATGCATTTGCGGAATCATTAGCTTATACTACTTCATTTGGAATATCGTGAAAGGTATTAAGATACTGAAAGCTTAGTTTTAAACAAACGTTTGATTAAAAAGAAACTGTCCAAAAATTAATGTCGCATGATCGTAAATGAAATTTTATCGGCGATTCGACAAGGAATATCGACTTAACTACAAAATACGACAAGAATAACCTACCTATTAATAAGAAAAAACCGTCCCAAAATACCTTTTGGGACGGTTTTTTTATCTTCTGCGTTTCTTCTTTTTTCTCATCATTTTCTTTCGGCGCGTATTCGCTTTATCCGCTATAATGTGGAGCGTACTCGCCACAACAATCCCCATTACAAACGTTACAATTTCAACCTCGTGTTCCTTCGCAATTTCTATTAAATTTCCACCGAATGCGATTATATTTAATAGGAATAAAAACGGAGAAAACACGATTAACATGTATGCAATACGAATAATATCACCAATTATAATCGTATGTGTGAAGAAGGAACGATGGGGCATTACGCTCCTATATGGATACCAAAAAATGCGGAGGAATCCCCATTTATTATACGCATTACTGTACGTATCTAAATCCGGTGTTAAAAATGAAGTACCTACTAAAAAGCCAATTGCAAAAGTTAATAAAAAATCAAAACTTGTTAATCCATACGAAAAGAGCATAAACAAAACAACCGGAAGGGATATTAAGTTTATTTTCGTATGCGTTCTTCCTGATGGCATAATGCACTTCCTCGCTTACGTTCGCCCTGTCATCCTATGACAGTTCTCACCTATTGATCTAATTTTTGATCGATAAATGATGTGTCTATATCCGAACCAAACCATTCTGCCAACTTCACTCGCGACTTATCTTTCACATCTTCATTTACGTATATCGATGCTTGTAATAGTGCGGCCATTAACGCACCTAAATCATCCGTATAACCGACTCCAGCAATGAAATCTGGAATGGCATCAATCGGTGCAATGAAATAAGCAAGTGCTCCGATTACAATAATTTTCACTCGTTTTGGAACATCCGGCCTTTGCAAAACGTAAAACAACAATAAACTCGCATAGATTACCGACTGCCCTGCCTGCTTCGCAACATGTTTTATTTTCTTCCAAAACGCTTCAACTGAAAATTTTTGTTTCATTCAAAAGCCTCCCTATTTTCAAAAGAAATAAGCTACAATATGTTATGTTATCAGTAAAAGTTCATCAAAATTACACATAATCTATCAATGAAATTTCATTGTAACAAACAAAACCAAAAAGAACAAGTGTTCGTTAATTTTTTCATATTTTCCTTCATATAATAGTTTTCTAGACAACCACTTAAAGATTTCTATTCCATATTTCTCAACCAAAAAACTTTCAATTCCGCTTAACATTCTTTTCTATTTTTGTTATATTTTCTAGTTGACGGGCATATAAACGAATGTTAAAGTTTTCTCTGGTAGTGACAAATCACATACAAAAAATGTAAAATGTTATAGTGTTTCTCAGAAATGAATTTTGTTGTATAATACAGAAATGACGTTATGCTTATGAGCAGCACAAGAAACCAAAAAGGGTATGCATAGTTAAAGTCGTATATGGGTGAATATAGAAACTCTAATTATGGCCAAGAAAACTATGTATTTTTTATTTTAGCATTTTTCGCTCCAAAATCGACCAAGCCTGATAGAGAAAGGGTGGAAATGAATGAAAGAAACCATGAAATCACAATTTCAAAATGTGCGTTTCACTTTATTCGTAGCTTTGGCCGTATGGCTAAAATCCTACATCATTACACGCACTAGCTTCGATTTAAAACTTGAATCTTTCATGCAAGAATTCATTTTATTCATTAGTCCATTAGCAGCATCATTACTGTTTGTGGGTCTTGCATTATTTGCAAAAGGGAAAAAACGTAACTATATAGCACTAGGAATTAACTTTATCTTAACGTTCATTCTTGTTGGTAACGTAATGTTCTACGGATTCTACAATGACTTCGTTACTTTACCAGTACTAGGACAAACGTCTAATTTCGGAAGTTTAGGTTCTAGTGTGAAAGAATTATTTAACTTCAAAATCATCCTTGCATTTGCGGATATTATCGTATTCTTCGTTCTATTGAAGAAGAAGAAAGATTTTGCACCGACAGAGCGTGTAGCACGTCCGATGCGTTCCCTATACTTCGTGTCAACAGTTGCTATTTTCTGCGTAAACCTAGGATTTGCAGAAGCTGAGCGTCCAGAACTATTAACACGTTCATTCGACCGCGTTATGCTTGTTAAAAACTTAGGATTATATGTACACCAAGCATACGATCTTGGCCTACAAGCAAAATCAAGTTCACAAAAAGCGTTTGCTGATAGTAGTAAATTACAAGAAGCAGAAAACTATGTGAAAACAACACAAAGTAAACCAGATCCAAATATGTATGGTACTGCAAAAGGGAAAAACGTAATTGTTGTCTCTCTTGAATCATTACAAACATTCTTAATTGGTGCGCAAGTTAATGGACAAGAAGTTACACCATTCCTAAACCAATTTGCGAAAGAAAGTTATTACTTCGATAACTTCTTCCATCAAACTGGGCAAGGTAAAACATCTGATGCTGAATTCTTAGTAGATACTTCGTTATATCCACTAGACCGTGGTGCTGTATTCTTCACACACGGTAACAACGAATATACAGCAACTCCAGAAATTTTGCGTGAGCAAGGGTATCACACATCAGTATTCCATGCAAACAACGCAACATTCTGGAACCGTAATATTATGTATCCGGCACTTGGTTATGATCGTTACTACAACGAACTTGACTACAAGATTACGCCAGAAACAAAATTAAACTGGGGACTAAAGGATATCGAATACTTCGATCAGTCTATCGATATGTTAAAACAAGTGAAGCAGCCGTTCTATACTCGCTTCCTTACTTTAACAAACCATTACCCATTCACTTATGATGACAGTACGAAATTAATCGACGAGTACAATTCTGGTGATGGAGTATTTGACCGCTATATGGTAACAGCTCGCTACTTAGACGAAGCAATGAAGCACTTTATTGAGCGTCTAAAAGCTGAAGGTATTTACGACAACTCTGTTATCGTATTCTACGGTGACCATTATGGTATTTCTGAGAATCATAACCGTGCAATGGCACAGTTCTTAGGAAAAGAAGAAATCACTACATTTGACCATATGAACTTACAAAAAACACCGATGTTTATTCACGTTCCAGGTCAAAAAGAGGGTAAAACAATTTCAAAACCAACTGGTGAAATTGACATTAAACCAACAATTCTAAACCTACTTGGTGTAGATTCTTCGAATCAAATCCAATTCGGTCATGATGTATTCTCACCAGACAATAAAGGATTCGTTGTTCTTCGTGACGGTAGCTTCATTACAGATAAGTACATGTACACAAACAGTACATTCTACGATCGTAACACAGGTGAAGTTGTACAATTACCGAAAGAAGAAGCTCAACCACTTATTGATCGTGCACAAAATGAATTGCACATGTCTGACAAAATCATTGAAGGCGACTTACTTCGCTTCTCTGAAAGCAATAAGATCAAAACTGGTGAAGTAAAAACGGTTATTAAAGAAGAAAAGAAGAGCGCTGAGTAACCTCAGCCTCTTTTTTATTTTCCTCTCTACACATTCTTCTATACATTAACTTTAAAATTACATAACCTTCACCTAATATTTACACCACATTAACGAAACATCTTTATAATAAAATATGTAAACAAGGTTCTACATATTTCTTATCTCTCATCTTCAATAAGATCCCTTAAAGAAATATGTTCATCATTTGTTTTCAACTTTCTTATAATTGTCTTACTAAAACTTTTAATAAGACGATGTCCCTACGAAAGATAGCTACCCTCCTTGTGCAGCATTCAATACGAATGTTGCTTTTTTTATTTCAAAAAGCAGGATTCTTATTTCTCATTTTCGAATTTGTATATACAAAATGCTATAAATCACCACTACTTCTCTATAATTTTCAAATACATATACGTCATATGAAGAGAATTGCTCACATAAAAATAACTAGAGTGCTTTTTATTCATGTACTAACGAAAGGATGGGACGAAAATTGGCATACGAAAAATTTGTACTATGGAATGATGCAGTTATTGATACAACGAAACATAGCGCGTACATAGAACTTGAAGAAAGAGGCTTGCAGTTTGGAGATGGTGTCTATGAGGTTATTCGCCTATATAAAGGGAACTTTCACTTATTAGATCCGCATATCACAAGGTTATATCGCTCCATGGAAGAAATAGAATTATCACTTCCTTTCTCAAAAGCAGAGCTTATTATCCTACTTTACAAACTAATTGAAAGTAATAATTTCCACGAAGATGGTACTATTTATTTGCAAGTATCTCGTGGTGTACAAGCTCGTACCCATGCATTCTCATATGACGTCCCTCTGACAATCTATGCCTATATTACAAAGAAGGAAAGACCAGCTTTATGGATTGAATATGGTGTACGTGCTATATCAGAACCAGATACGCGCTGGCTACGCTGTGATATCAAATCTTTAAATTTATTACCCAATGTATTAGCTGCTACGAAAGCTGAACGCAAAGGTTGTAAAGAAGCTCTTTTCGTACGAAACGGTACTGTAACTGAGGGGAGCTGTTCTAATTTCTTTCTCATAAAAAATGGAACTCTTTACACACATCCAGCCAATCACCTTATTTTAAATGGCATTATTCGTCAATATGTCCTTTCCTTAGCGAAAACCCTTCGTATTCCTGTACAAGAAGAACTGTTCAGCATTCGCGATGTTTATCAAGCAGATGAATGCTTCTTTACGGGAACGACTATTGAAATTTTACCAATGACCCACCTTGATGGAACTGCAATTCAAGATGGTCAAGTTGGCCCTATCACAAAAATGCTACAAAAATCCTTTTTTCAAAGCTTGTTACAATCCAACATGTCATCTTCTTAAACACGAATAATTTCTATTCTCTCTACATCCAACATATGTATTTAAATAAAAATCAAGGTGTAGATTTATACCTTGATTTTTTCTTGTAATCTTTTTGTCATATTCAGATTCCCGCATAAGTCTTGACAGTAATCGACATGCTCTTTAGAATTTTTAACAGTTGGTAAATATTTCTTCACTACATTACAGACAGAAAGGAATCGACAAATTATGAAAAAATACCTTGCCGGTCTTGCGGCAGTGTCTGTAGCAGGAGGAGCAGCACCTACACTTGATAGCGTTCAAGCTGCCCCTGAACAAAACACACAAAAAGCTGCTACACAAACTGTCCAAGCTTCCGCATCAAACAGTTCATCTTATACGGTAAATGCTAGCGTGCTACATGTTCGCGCAGGATCTAGCACTTCTCACGACATTATCTCTCGCGTTTATAACGGTCAATCATTAAACGTAATTGGAGAAGAAAATGGTTGGTTCAAAATTAACCATAATGGGAAAACAGGTTATGTGAGTGGTGAATTTGTATCAAAAAATGGAAAAAAAACAAATAACAATGTAAGCACAGGTGGAAACAATACAGTTACTGCTGATGTATTACGTGTACGTACCGCTCCTAACACTTCTAGTTCTGTTTCAGGACGTGTATATGAAGGACAAACATTAAACGTAATTGGTCAAGAAAATGGTTGGGTGAAAATCAACTATAATGGAAAAGTTGGCTATGTAAGTGGCGAATTCGTATCTGGTGTTTCTTCTAATGCAGGTTCTTCAAACAACAATACGAATAATACTGTAAAACCAGCAAGCGGAAACTATACAGTAAACGTATCTTCCCTTCGCGTTCGTACAGGTCCTAGCACTTCTCATACAACTATAGGTTCTGTGAAAAAAGGACAAGTAGTACAAGTTGTAGGCGAAGTTCAAGATTGGTTCAAAATCAATTATGCAGGACAAACAGCTTACTTAAGCAAAGACTACGTAACAAAAGGCGGTTCTAACGAAAACACCACGCAAGGTAACAACCAGGAACAAAACAATAATGTAACTGTTCAAACTGGTGGCACTTACGTCGTTAACGCAACATCACTACGTGTTCGTACGGGCCCTGCTACTTACCATAGCGTAATTGGTGGCGTATTAAATGGTACGAAATTAAACGTAATTGGATCTGAAGGTAGCTGGTTTAAAGTTAATTATCAGGGAAAAACAGGCTACGTTAGCAGCGAATTCGTAAAATTCGTTAAAGGTGGCACTACTACTCCTGAACAACCTGAGCAACCTAACCAAGGTGCAATTGGCGATTACTACATTAATGCTTCTGCACTAAATGTACGTAGCGGCGAAGGTACAAATTATAGAATCATAGGCGCACTTCCACAAGGACAGAAGGTTCAAGTAATCTCTGAAAACTCTGGATGGAGCAAAATTAACTACAATGGTCAAACTGGTTACATCGGAACACGTTTCCTATCTAAAACACCAGTTGGGGGCGCAGTAGATAATAAGCCTAATGAAAATCAAAACAATAACAATACAAGCAATAATAGCGGTGACAGTTCTTCTATACTTGCATACGCGAAATCTATGCAAGGCGTGCCATACGTTTGGGGCGGTTCTTCTGCTAATGGTGTCGACTGCAGTGGTTACATCTACCACGTATTTAAGAAATTTGGCCATAACATTAGCCGCCAAAGTGTTGCAGGATATTGGAGTAGCTTACCAAAAACTTCAAGTCCACAGCCAGGCGACTTAATTTATTTCCAAAATACTTATAAAGCTGGTCCTTCTCACATGGGTATTTACCTTGGAGGTGGATCGTTTATCCAGGCTGGAGATAAAGGTGTAGCAATCGCTTCATTAAGCAACTCTTATTGGAAAAGCCATTTCTTAGGGTATACGAAAGCACCTTAAGTGATGGTTTCAGAGGCTTCTAGTTTACTAGAAGCCTCTTTTTTTAAGGTTTCAATATATGAATCCCTCTTATTCTCTTTCTCACGAAAAAATTATGCGTTCATTCTCCTATTTCGTACACCATATTCTATAAAAATTGTCCAAAACGTTATCACAATGAATATATTTCAACAAAAAACATAACCTATTTCATGTCGATTCATTTTATATGTGTTTTTTCAAAGAATTTTCTTTTTATTTAAACTTTTCGTTAGACGTTTGACCTCCGATGTCCATTATGATAAGTTACTTAAGATGTTATATTCGCAAAAGTATAGACAACTGGTTTATACACTTTTTTACTATGAGGAAGGAGCATACACTGCATGAATGTTTTATGGGGAATTGGCGGCGTGATTGGAGTATTAGCAATCGCTTTCTTATTATCTTCCAACCGCAAAGCTATTAATTGGCGCACAATTTTAATCGCGCTAGCATTACAAATGTCATTTTCATTTATCGTATTACGATGGGATGCCGGAAAAGCAGGTTTAAAATACGCTGCAGATGGCGTTCAAGGATTAATTAATTTTTCTTACGAGGGAATTAAGTTCGTTGCTGGGGATTTAGTCAACGCAAAAGGACCTTGGGGATTTGTATTCTTTATTCAAGCACTACTTCCAATCGTATTTATTAGTTCATTAGTAGCAATCTTATATCATTTCGGTATTATGCAGAAATTTGTTAGCGTCGTTGGTGGTGCATTAAGTAAACTTCTTGGAACTTCTAAAGCAGAAAGCTTAAACTCAGTAACGACTGTATTTTTAGGACAAACTGAAGCTCCAATCTTAATTAAACCTTACTTAGCACGCTTAACAAATAGTGAATTCTTCACTATTATGGTAAGCGGTATGACAGCTGTTGCCGGATCAGTTCTTGTCGGCTATGCAGCAATGGGTATTCCGTTAGAGCACTTATTAGCAGCAGCAATTATGGCAGCTCCATCAAGTTTATTAATTGCGAAACTAATTATGCCAGAAACAGAAAAAGTAGATAACAACGTTGAACTTTCTACAGAACGTGAAGACGCAAACGTTATCGATGCAGCTGCACGTGGTGCATCTGAAGGTATGCAACTTGTTATTAACGTAGCAGCAATGTTAATGGCTTTCATCGCATTAATCGCTTTATTAAATGGTCTATTAGGATTAGTTGGGTCTTTATTCCATATTAAACTTAGCCTTGATTTAATCTTCGGTTACTTATTATCACCATTTGCAATCTTAATCGGGGTTTCACCGGGTGAAGCTATACAAGCAGCAAGCTTTATCGGTCAAAAACTTGCAATCAACGAATTCGTTGCATACGCAAACTTAGGACCTCACATGGCAGAGTTCTCTGCAAAAACAAATCTGATTTTAACATTCGCAATCTGTGGTTTTGCAAACTTCTCTTCTATCGCAATTCAATTAGGTGTAACAGGAACATTAGCTCCTACTCGCCGTAAACAAATTGCACAATTAGGGATTAAAGCAGTTATCGCTGGTACACTAGCGAACTTCTTAAATGCAGCAGTTGCAGGTATGATGTTCCTATAAATTAATGTACAGTCTCCTCTTTTAAAGAGGAGACTTTTTTGTATACTATAAATATAATTTTCATATATACTAAACACCACATGTCTAGATATCTAGATGATATGTTACGATAATTAGTATGTCTGTTTATTTTTTCTTGCACAAGAGGGATACTATTTGATGTCGCACGCTTTAAAAAAAATTCCAGCTACACGGTCCATTTATTAATAATTGTGCATACTACAAATACCCTGCATGAATTATCTTTAAGGAGGAAAGTTTCGTGAAAGATAAATCCTATAAAGTCCTTTCTATGTGGATTTTACAAATTTTATTTTATTTTACTACTGTACATGTGACGAAATATGAGCACGCGCTCATTTTTACAATTATATATGTCATCATAAATGTACTATTCCTATTTTTAGCTGATAAAACAGCATTTATTTTCTTTATACTGGGAGCCATCATTTCAGTATTCTATTTATTTTATGAAGCGTGGCTTCACTTATGGAGTACATCAGAACAATGGGAATATATCATTACCCACTTCCTAATGGCAGCTAACTTCTTCATTGTTTATATTTCAGCCCACCTATTAAAAAAGGTCATCCTTAAAAATAAAGAGTTAACTGAACGAGTGAGAGTGTTGGAGCAATACATCGGAGAATCAAAACTATTAACAAGGCAAGAATTCGAAAGACGACAAACATTATTAAGGACTGCGATGGATCGTCGTAATGAAACAGGCATGATTATTTTCTTTGATTTCACTTCCTTTAGTAAATATACGAAGGAAAGTGTCATGGATCGTGTAGCTTCATTATTAGTTGATACAGTAAGAACTGACTTTGACCTTGCTGCTGAATATGAAAGCAATACATTGGTCATTTTATTACAAAACACAAATGAAGCTGGTGCTGATATTGTAATGAACCGTCTACATCCAAAAATGGAGCAATGGCTTGCCGCTGAAGCAATTCAAGATATTAAAATAAAACGAGAACAAATCAACACAAAAGGACAGACATTATTATGATGACACTCGTTATACTCCTTTTATTCCTTCTGTTCTGCGTACTCGTATTTTGGATTAGCATCACATTTTCAATCAAATATGTACTTATTTTTACTGCCTTTCTATTCTCAGGCCTACTCGTTTACTACTCTCTCTTAACACTCGCGGGCTTAATTCATCGAAATAGTAAACGAAAAGATCGTACGCTAGAACATTATCCAAGTGTAGATATTTTAATACCTGCCCATAATGAGGGTGTCGTTATTAAAGATACATTAGAAGCGATGGCAAAGATTGAATACCCGGGCAAATTAAACGTTTATTTATTAAACGATAACTCTCAAGATGAAACACCTGAAATTGGCGATGATTTCGACAAAGCTTATGCTCATATTCATCACATTCGTGTACCACCTGGCGAACCAAAAGGAAAATCGCGTGTATTAAACTACGGTCTTAGCATTTCAGATGGTGAATACTTCTGTGTTTACGATGCAGATAATCAACCTGAACCACATGCACTGCGAATGCTCGTAGAACATGCTGAAACCATCCAGGATGCCGTTGGAGCAGTTGGACACGTTCGTACAGTAAATGAAAAGAGAAATTGGCTTACACGAATGATTTCATTAGAATTTCAGATTTTCCAGCTCCTTATGCAATCTGGACGCTGGCTATTATTCCAAACAGGCTCACTGACCGGAACAAACATGCTTCTTCGTCGTTCCGCATTAGAAGAACTTGGCGGCTATGATCCTTATGCAATTGCAGAGGATGCCGAATTAACATTGAGAATTACCCAAAAAGGCTATCTCTTACCAATCGTCCCGGAATCGATTACATGGGAACAAGAACCTGAACATTTAAAAATTCTTATTAAACAGCGTACACGTTGGCTTCAAGGAAACTTATATATTTTAGAAAAAATGTTTTCTTCGCTAAGCTTCTTTAAAGGAAAGCTACTCGTCCATTCCTTACAGCAAGTTTTAGTATATGTCGTATTTTGGCTATTCTTAATCATTTCAAACGTTTGGTTTGTAATTGGACTGCTCGGGATATTCCAAATTCAATACAGCATTCCATTACTATTTATGTGGTATGTCGCATATATTACATATGTTTCTCAATTATTTAGTGCCCAGAGCGTCGAACGAACCTTTACACCAACCAACATTTTCATAAGCGTCATTATGTACTTTACGTACGCACAGCTCTTTACGTATTTGTTTATTCGCAGTCTCATTCTTTACTTACGTGCAAAGAGCAAGAAACAAGTAATTGGCTGGGATAAAACAGTACGATTTAAAAAGGAAAAATAAAGTGAAACTTTAATCAGTGGGGTTATTCATTTCCCACTGATTATTAGCCCTCATCAATCGGGCTTTTACGGAATAAAAAATAAGCACAGAGCGCCGTAAGCTCTGTGCTTATTTTTTACCGTAATACTATATATCAGACAATACCCCTTAGCTGAAAGTAATTTCACGTCCATCCCCCAACGAACGATCGACCTTCATTTATATACGAAAAAGTGATTGCTATTTTTGTAGAACCAGTTGCTTTTCTTGCTGCTCTTTGCGCGTTTCAGTCTTAGGTTCCGTGCTTTCTTGGACATTGCGATGTGCCACACGTTTCAAACAAATATGCTTCCACTTTCTTTCGTAACGTTTCATTATTCTAGATGTCCCCCTTGAATGCGATTTAAAAATATTTGAAATCGCTTACAGGAAATAATATAGCACATATACATAAAAGTGACAACACATTTCCGACATATTTTTGTCAAAAATATGAATATAACGTGTAAAATATCAGATATTGTCGAACTATATCGATTTTTCTTTTTAAATTACCGATATCTATAGTATTCCGTAACAAAGTAATGATTTTCCTACAATAGTATAGAACAGTGAAAAAGGACTGCCGACATTCGACAGTCCTAATACTATTTATATATACAGAATTTTTTTCTTCTATTATTAATGCTGTTTCATACGTCCTTCTTTTTGCAACTCTTTAAATAGTGCTGCAATCATAAAGAAAATAACAAATACAAATGGGAATGCCGCAATAATCGACGCAGTTTGCAGCGCCTCTAATCCACCAACATACAATAAGATCGAAGCTAATGCCGCTAGAACAATGCCCCAAACCATTTTAATGCGATTTGGTGGGTTTAAACTACCATGTGTCGTTAACATCGCTAGAACAAACGTAGCAGAGTCTGCCGATGTAATAAAGAATGTTGAAATAAGTAAAATGGCTAACACACATAAAGCCGGTCCCATACTACCCATTTGGTCTAACATCGCAAACAATCCTACTTCTGTGCCCATTTCTTTAATTTGTCCATATATATTTGCATCATCAAATAGCTCCATGTGAATACCTGTTCCTCCGAAAACAGAGAACCAAAGCGCACCAATTACTGTTGGTACGAGTAACACACCAACAACAAATTCACGAATTGTACGCCCGCGTGACACACGAGCAATAAACGTACCTACGAATGGTGACCATGCAATCCACCATGCCCAGTAGAAAATTGTCCATGACTGAATCCATTGATTTCCGCCTTCATTTAATGGACTTAAACGGAAACTCATACTTGGCAATTCTTGAATGTATGAACCGATTGTTGAAGTGAAATAATTCATAATAAAGTTTGTTGGACCTGCAAATAATACAATTATCATAAGTGCAAACGCTAAAATAATATTCGCATTACTTAAATATTTAATTCCTTTATCGAGTCCCGTTTGCGCAGATAGCATATAAAGAACAGTTACAATTCCGATGATTACTAGCTGTGTCGGTAATGAGTTTGGAATGGATGTTAAATAACTAACACCACCCGCAATTTGCTTTGCCCCAAGTCCTAATGATGTCGCCACACCAAATACTGTCGCAAATACAGCTAGAACATCAAACGTATGTGCAATACGGCCATGTTCACCGCCTTTAAATAGCGGACCCACTGTCGCACTAATTGTACTTGCTCTTCCTTTTCTAAATGTAAAATACGCAATACATAATGCTACAAGTGCATATAATCCCCACGGATGTAATCCCCAATGGAAAAATGAGAAACGAAGTGCAAGGCGTGCACTCTCTTCAGTCGCACTCTCTCCAAACGGAGGTGTGTATAAATGGTTCATCGGTTCTGCGACACCCCAGAAAACCAAACCGATTCCCATACCGGCACTAAATAACATAGCAAACCATGTCATATAACTATAATCAGGTTCATCATCCTCTTTACCTAAACGAATCGAACCGTACTTAGAAACAATTAAGAAAATAGCAATTCCTAAGAAAATAGAAACGGAAATAATATAGAACCATCCAAACTTACTAACTAACGCAGCTTGAATTACAGTCGTTACATTTCCTAAGCTACCTTTTCCAATAATAGATTCGGGAATAATCCCCCAAAGTGTAAATGCAATACATAATGTTAATGAGACAATAAATGTTTTCGTCAGTTTCCTCATCAAATCCCCCTTCGTATGTTTCATTTCTTGTAAAAATCATAAATTCCGATATGTTAAATCGGATAGAAAACCATAGTTTTTTGTGGTGATTTTCTTTCGGCTCTCTTAGTTTTGCCTTCACCAATTAGAGTTCTTATGGACAGCCTTACCTTCCGTACAACCTTTCCACTCTGCAAGAGCTACAAGATTGGAATACTACTGTCAAATTGTGTGAGAAAAATGCGGATGGGAAGAGATTTCTCCAAAAAAGGATGTGTTACAGTTTTAAAAAAGGGCAGATTTATTCTTTACAACCCTTTCTTCTTGTAACAATTATGCGGTTTTTTGCTAGTATATAGCGCGTGTTTATAACTTCACAAACGAGATGTTTATGTTTATATAACTATATTACCCATAAAACGGTAAAATACTCAAGGAGTGTAACTGTATAGTAATCATCACGTAACACCCCTGTAATATTTTTATTTACACCGAAAAAAATATACTGTATTAAACATTTTGAATATAACTAGAAACCTACTAATTATATGGAATGAAAAACGCTTTCCTCTCATTCTAGCTATATTACAAAGTGTTAACGACTTATTACGAATGGTTTGTAATTGTGTGTTTTCCCAAAATCCGAAAAAATCTGTTGCTATAATGAGGACACGAAAACAAACGCAATGGAGGCTATCATGAAAAAATTAATTGGAATAGCAACAGCAGCAGTTTTTGGTCTTGGGATTTTCACCGCATCTGCTAATGCAGAAACTGTTGTAACAACAGACGTACTAAACGTACGAGAAAACCCTACTACTGAATCAAAAGTTGTCGGTAAATTACAGAATGGTCATAAATTAGATGTTCTAAATACAGAAAACGGATGGTCACAAATCAAATTAGATGGTAAAGACGCATTCGTAAGTGCAGAGTTTACAAAGAACTCTTACTATGTAACAGCTAACGTATTAAATGTACGTGCTGAAGCGAACACAAACTCAGAAATTCTTGGAACGCTTAAGAAAGACGATATGATCGAAACAACGAACCAAGTACAAAATGAGTGGTTACAATTTGAATATAACGGGAAAACGGCTTATGTTCACGTTCCTTTCTTAACAGGTACAGCACCTGTTATCGAGAAACAAGAACAACCTGCTCCTGCTAAAACTGTAGCACCAGCTAAAGCTCAAGCACCTGCAGCACAAGCAAAACCAGCTGCTAAGCCTGCTGTGAAAGCTGCTGAAACTAGCGAACCTTCTAATGGTCGTGAGTTAACAGTTGTAGCTACAGCATATACAGCTCACCCAAGTGAAAACGGTGGCACATACGGCGGCCGTGTATTAACTGCAATGGGTCATGACTTAACAGCGAACCCAAACATGAAAATGATCGCTGTTGACCCGAAAGTAATCCCATTAGGATCTAAAGTATGGGTAGAAGGTTACGGAGAAGCTATCGCTGGAGATACTGGCGGCGCAATTAAAGGTAACCGTATCGACATCCTACTTGGATCAGATAGCGCTGCTCAAAAATGGGGACGCAAAACTGTTAAAGTGAAAATTTTAAAATAACCAATGACTGCTAAATTACAGCCGGTTCTCTTTATTGAGAGCTGGCTTTTATTTTTTATATAATACATATAAGGAGGTGACGTCCATGAATTTAAAAGCTAAGGTAGACTGGGTCGGTACACCAAAACCGTACATATATAAAGATGATATAACATATGATGCTATCGCAATTGACTTCTCACTCGCAAATGATGACAATCGCTATAAATTAATTGTGCTCAAGTCTGAAGAAAATACACATTACAAAATCGTACAATATGGAATAAAGCCAGGCTCTCAAAAGCCATTTCCTATTGATATTCCATTCGAGCAAGGAATGCTACCGTTTATAGAACAAATATTACAGGATCCATATGTACAAGCGATATTAAAGCAAACACGCTCCTAATTGCCAAAAAGGGTATCACCTAGTAGAATTTTCCGACTAAGTGATATCCTTTTTTATTTTCCCTTCATGAATACGAGTAGAGAAAATTATATCAATGATTTTCCGAATATATCTATCATAAATTACAATATATCAACGGTTCGACATGAAATATCGATTTACCGACAAAGATTGAAAATAGCGGTGCTACATAAAAAAAGAAACTGTTCAAAATTGAACAGTCTCTCTCTTAATATTAACGAGTCGGACCAGATACTTCCTCTGACTTCAGCGTATTATTCGCTCCAAGAGAATGGTACAATATCTTTCCATTTCCATTAACAGTAACGATATGGTCATTATTAAAGCTTTTGAATTTTACAGAGCCATCACCATAACGAATATGATATTCTTCATATGTCGTTACTTTATACTTCGTTTCACTTTGACGCTCTACATTACGAATTCCCATTGTTAATAAATCTTCTGTAATTCCTTTTTTGTGTAGATATTGCAAGTAATCACGGTCTTCCTTATACGATTTCCCGCTCTTATCATAATCACTTTCAATTAAGCTAAAATCATTTAATGCAATTGCACGCACGTTATTATAAATATGATTTTGTACAAAGTCACCAACTGCTGAGCTTGAAGCTTCTTTCGGGAACTTTAAATAATATGTGCTTTGGTCTCCAACTTTGATGCTTTCGGATTTAATGACACCAAAGTCAGTGTTTTTCTCTAAATGTACTTCTACCGTTTCATCTGTCGGTACAGGACCAAGTTTATAGCTACCGTAACTTAATTTTCCGCGTTTCTTACCATTAACAAAAACAGTTGCGTCGCTTTCATCGGAAGAAATGGTTACATAATTTCCTTCAAGTGACAAATTCACTTCTACTGTCCCATTCTTTTCGTCTGCTAGATCTACTTCTTTTTCTGTCTCTAATTCAGTAAGTTCTGTCTTCGCCTTTACAACATAAGCACCTGGGAAGTATGGACCTAATTCTTTTGAGGTTTTATCACTAGAAAGCTCTGTTTCTTTTTTATCATTTACATATATTTCAGCATTCTTTGCAGTTGTGCTAACACTCATGTAATAAGATTTCATGCTGAACTTATACTTCGGATATAAGAACCACTCTTTCCCGTCTTCAATAATTTGCCCATCTTTAAAAGATGCATTATCACTTGCTAACTTTTGATTTACTGTTTCTTTTTGTAAATAAGACAGTAATGCTTTATTGTACGAAGGATTATCCTTTAAATAACGTATGTAAGCTTTAATATCTTCTGTCTTCACTTTTAAGCTTGGATCGTCTACTTTCAAAAACTCATCGATTGCATTCACATCTTTCTTTTGGAATGCTTCGATCATTGCATTTACTTGCTTTTCCTTCGAAAACTTGCTTGCACCGAATTTATATGCGCCAAACAAAATAGCAACAACAATGACAAAACCTATAAGTAAAAACATGTTTTTCTTACTTTTCACTCGCCTTGTTGCTCTACGCATTTCTGAATGAGAAGAAGCTGTTTGATCAGCAATTTCTTCTACTTTACTTCCACACTCAGGACAAAAGTTCAAATGGTCTGCAAGCTGATTTTTACAAGTTCCACAAAACTTCAATATGCTCTCCCCCTATTTCTTAGCTAATTTCATTCCAGCGAAAGCCGCTACATATGTCACAATGAAACTAAACAAAGTTAAATATATAAATGAATTCTGCATAGATAGCACCGTGCCAATTGCCTCGAATAAATTCATTACATTTCCAGATACATCAATTCAAAACTTAGAAATTATGTTCATTACAATCATCATAATTGTGTAAGAGCCACTGCATACCGCTAGTGTAATATACATATTAGTAGTCGGTAATTCTACTAACTTTCTACCTGCGCTAAACATAAGGAATAACGGAATCACAAGTAATAATAAACCATAATGGAAGCCATCATTTACTTCATCAACCTCTGCGATATCTGCATTTACACTTGCATTCCCTTTTTCAATTGAGCAATTTCTTGTGCAATTTGCAACTTCTGCTTTCCTTGTTCTATTCCCTCTTGTATCTTATTCATTCCACTACCTAATTTCGTCTATAAATCTGACAAGCTAACTCTCTCCCTATAAACATATGGTAATATACAAAATTAACTTCATATATATTACCATGATTTTCTAATTGTGTAATTAGAATTTCATTTTTTCTGTTTTGAGCATTTTTTGTTTATAATGGTAAAGGAAAGAAATCTGTGTACGGAGGAATATTATGCTGCAAGACTCAATTACGAAAGATGAAATTATGATGATTGCGAATGAGTTCGTTCAAGGGCTTGATCCACAGCAAGTTGCTGATCAAGAGCATGTCGCTACAGCTCGGCAACTATATCGTAGTGGTGTTGTCTATAACGTTGACTTTGATGGCTATACGCTATCCGGAACTGTAAATGCTGAAGGCAGTGTATATAGCGTTCACATCCCGATTCGTAATGTCACTGAAAGCTATTGCGATTGCTTCGCGCCAACGCAATGTCAGCATATGCTTGCTGTGTTACTATCTGCAGCTTCTAGTTTTGGGCAAGTAGGAGATGTATTAACTTTATTCAAAAATAATACAAAACCTTCTCTTCCTCCTATTCGAACTGCACGACAAGTATTGCAATCATCAGCTTTTGAAGAAATGGATTATAAAAGTTGGCAAACATACTTTGAAAATGAATATGAATCATTTAAAAAAGAACAAGCGCGGCTCACTTATAAACAAATGTATTTTCTTATGAGTCTTTTTACAGACTTCTATACAAAATTAGAACGGAAAGCTCCGCGCATCGTTGCTATTCATGAATTATTTAAGTTGCACGCGGCACTTTATTGCTTTCAAAAATTATTAGAAGAAATTCAAGAATTTGAAGCAAACAAACTATATTCTTATCACCAACCAGTTAACGTCGTTCGCCTATTCGTTGATAAAGTTGAATCTACCGTTAGGGACCTAAAAACAGAGGCGATTCCAGAAGAATCCAAACCGATTTTAGAAGAAACAGCACGGCTCATACATGAAGCATTCTTCTCTACCGATGCCTATACACAAGAGCGATTCTTCATTTATCGTCACGTATGGGGTGAACTGTTAAGAACAGAAGAGCAGCTACAAGAAGAAAAAAAACGAATCGATACTAAAATCAATCCACTTTCCAAAGCATTAGCATCTTCTCACCTGCTCTTTTTAAACGGTAAAGATGTATCGGCAATGGAATTACTGGAAAAACAGCCTTCTTCTGTTGTGAGCCTTTACTTCTATTGGTTAGAAGAGTTATTAAGTTCGATGGAGTGGGACCGCGCTAAAGATTGGCTTTCCTTTACTTATAAACAAGTAAAAGAAACGATAACGGAACAAGAAAATACCGTCTTCATACAAGATATCGTTCGATTATTTGTGATGATGTATGAGACATATGCAACGCATACGAATGAACAAGCGGGATTAGAAATGATTTTACAAGAACTATTACCGTATAGTTTCACAAATTATGAACAATATGTACTTGCGAAGAAACAATACCATGCATGGACGGAACTTCAGCTCTTATATGGATTCGAAGTAATCGAACTTTTGAAAGAACCATTGAAAGATATTGAAAAAGAAGCGCCCGAAGCAGCACTTCCTCTTTATCACCATGCCGCAATGGAAGCAATTGAAGAGCGAAATCGCAAATCATATAAACGTGCCGTTCGTTACTTAAAGAAATTACGTATGCTTTATAAACGACTGAAGCGAACTGATGAATGGGATGCTTTCATTATTCATATCGCTAACTTACATTCACGTCTGCGTGCACTACAAGAGGAATTACGGAGAGGAAAATTAATCGATGATCATACAAACTGAAGTAACAATTAGGCTCCAGCACGTTAGTCAAGGTTGGTTCCTTTGGGGAGAAGATGATAGCGGTACGCTCTTATCCGTAGCAACTTGGAAAAAAAATGCATTCGCATGGCACTCTACTTCTTTCTACGGAACGTTTTTAAAAGAAGCAACGTATGAGGGAAAACAAGGCGTTATGTTAACGAATGCACAGGCATTTGAATACATCGCAAATAAACCGATGAATTCATTTGCAAATATGCAAATGAACGGTCCTATTACGGCACTTACAAAGGACGCAAGTGAATTATGGGACGCTTTCGTCAGCGGCAGCTTCGCACCTGACATGAAGCATTGGTCTCAGCAGCCATCTTGGAAAGTTCAGAATACCTCAATTGAAGATGACATGTTAGCATCTCTTTTCTCTGCCGCTGTGAACGAAAGTATTTTGCAAGATGCTCGCTCAAATGACGGATGGGAAGATGCAAAGAGACTATATGAACATTACGACTTTACGAAAAGGCAATTGGAAGCAGCACTACATGAAGAAGATTGGCTTCGAAAAATTGGTTACATTGAAGATGATCTTCCATTTACAGTCGGCTTAAGACTACAAGAACCGCAAGAAGAACTTGAAATGTGGAAGCTTGAAACAATCGTTACACCAAAACGTGGTGCACATCGCATATATGTATATGAAAGTATCGATTCCTTACCAAAACGATGGCACGATTACGAAGAACGTATCCTTGAAACACAAGAAGGATTCAGTAAGCTCGTACCGTGGCTAAAAGAGGACGACAAGTTCCGAGAAGAACTCTTTGAAACGGAAGCTTGGAACTTCTTAACCGAAGCAAGTAATGAATTACTGGCAGCAGGTATTACAATTTTACTACCATCATGGTGGCAAAATTTAAAAGCAACAAAACCGAGGTTGCGTGTACAGCTGAAGCAAAGTACAGCACAAACACAGTCTTTCTTCGGCATGAATACGCTCGTTAATTTCGACTGGCGCATTTCAACGGACGGAATTGATTTATCAGAAAGTGAATTTTTCGAACTCGTTGAACAAAACAAACGTCTTTTCAATTTAAATGGTCAATGGATGAGACTTGATCCTGCCTTTATTGAAGAAGTAAAAAAACTAATGCACCGTGCCGATAAATATGGACTTGAAATGAAGGATGTGTTGCAGCAACATTTATCTAATACGGCAGAAACAGAAATTGTAGAAGACGATAGTCCGTTTACCGATATTGAAATCGAGCTAGATGGATATTACGAAGAGCTTTTCCAAAAACTTCTACACATTGGAGATATTCCAAAAGTAGATGTACCATCTTCGCTACAAGCAACACTCCGCCCATATCAACAACACGGTGTTGAGTGGTTACTATACTTACGAAAGCTTGGATTTGGAGCGTTATTAGCCGATGATATGGGACTCGGAAAAAGTATTCAAACGATAACTTACTTACTATACGCTAAAGAAAACAATCTCCAAACAGGTCCTGCATTAATTGTGGCACCAACATCAGTCCTTGGAAATTGGCAAAAAGAATTTGAGCGTTTCGCACCAAGTTTACGTGTTCAGTTACACTATGGAAGTAACCGATCTAAGGATGAGTCATTTAAAGATTTTCTTCAATCGGCAGATGTTATATTAACTTCTTATGCATTAGCTCAGCTTGATGAAGAAGAACTTAGTACGTTATGCTGGGACGCTGTTATTTTAGACGAAGCACAAAATATAAAAAACCCACATACGAAACAGTCGAAAGCAGTAAGAAACCTACAAGCAAATCACAAAATTGCTTTAACCGGTACACCGATGGAAAACCGACTTGCTGAGCTTTGGTCTATTTTCGACTTTATCAATCATGGGTATCTCGGAAGCTTAGGACAATTCCAGCGCCGCTTCGTCACACCGATTGAAAAGGACCGCGATGAAGGAAAAATCCAGCAAGTTCAGCGGTTTATCTCGCCGTTTTTACTGCGCCGTACGAAGAAAGATCAAACGGTCGCATTAAACTTACCAGATAAACAAGAACAGAAAGCTTATTGTCCACTAACTGGCGAACAAGCTTCCTTATATGAACAACTTGTTCAAGATACATTACAAAATGTAGAAGGATTAAGCGGAATTGAAAGACGCGGATTTATATTACTTATGCTGAACAAGCTAAAACAAATTTGTAATCACCCAGCCCTTTATTTGAAAGAAGAAGAACCACAAAATATCGTCGAGCGCTCTATGAAAACAAAAACGGTAATGGAGCTCATCGAAAATATAAAAGACCAAAATGAAAGTTGCTTAATCTTCACTCAATACATTGGCATGGGGAACATGCTAAAAAGTATGTTAGAAGAAACATTTGGTCAGCGTGTCCTCTTCTTAAACGGGAGCGTACCGAAGAAAGAGCGTGACAAGATGATTGAGCAGTTCCAAAACGGAACGTATGACATCTTCATCTTATCGTTAAAGGCTGGCGGAACAGGATTAAACTTAACTGCCGCCAACCATGTTATTCACTATGACCGTTGGTGGAATCCAGCTGTAGAAAACCAAGCAACAGACCGTGCTTATCGCATCGGTCAAAAACGCTTCGTTCACGTTCATAAGCTTATTACAACGGGAACACTTGAAGAGAAGATTGATGAAATGTTAGAACGAAAACAATCATTAAACAACGCCGTCATTACAAGCGATAGTTGGATGACCGAACTATCAACCGACGAACTAAAAGAATTACTTGGCGTATAAAGTGAAACTTTAATCAATGGGTTTTGTTCATCCCCCACTGATTATTAGCCTTCACCAATCGGGCTTTTACGGACAGTTAATGCTGGATAAGGTGGATGTTTCTATTCCCACAAATAGCGGGATAAATGAAAAAGGAGCAAATCTCTAACTGAGATTAGCTCCTTTTTCTATGCCAAAACCAATTGCTTATTATAATTCCTGTTAACCCGCCGCACGTATCAAGCAATGAATCTTGCCACATCGGTGTACGGTCTCCTGTAAACCATTGATGAATTTCATCAAATGTTGCATACCCCGCAACGAAAAGGAGGGCGTATGCAAAGCACCTTTTTCTCGAATAACCCGATCGATGAAAAGCATAATACGTCAATGAGCCGAGCATAAAGAACACCATAAAATGAGCACCTTTACGTAGGAAAAACTCAACAAATCCAGCTACACCTTTATTTGCGATACTAACAGGTGTACCTCCGCCATAATCGATAGATACCCATGAAAAATGCTCTTTCACAAACTCAACATTTACATATTGCTCAATATCCGAGCGCATATCCTGTTTTTTATATGGCTGAGCTGAAGAATAGAAAATAATCCCCATCCATAGTAATACAGGAATCCAAAATAACCATTTACGATTCATTCTTCCGAAAACCCCTCTCTTAGTCTTTTAAGAGTACCAAAAAAAAGAAAAAATTTCACGCCAAAACATGACATTTACACCCTATTTATAAGGTGAAAGGGGGTGATAAACATGGCAGTTGAAACAATCGTAATGGATTTAACTTTACGCCTTGTATTAAACGGAGGATTAGACAAAAACGGTAAAACAGTTTTTAAGAACAAGCAATTCAAACGTGTAAAAACAAATGCAGATTTAGGAAAAGTACATGAAGTAGCACGTGCTCTTGCTTCACTACAACAATCATCACTTCACGCTGTACAACTTGTAAGCACGTCAGATCTTTCTAATCTATAATTAAAAAGGAGGGAATAAAGCATGCAAGTACTAGAGTTAATTTTCGTGAAAGAAGATGGAAAAACAGTTGCCTTTTCTATCGAAAATCCCATTACACCAGTAAAAAGGGTGCACGCCTCATAGAAAAAACGCTTCTGTTGCAAGAAAAGCATTACCAAATGAACGAGTTTCTAAGTATCTTAGATTAGTGAATAATAAAACCAACGTTCAGGTTTGGGAACATAAAAAAACTAAAAGGGCATTTTATAATGGCCTATTGGTTTGTGGAAGTGTTTGAAATTGTCCGGTTTGCGCAGCGAAAATTAGTGAGAGACGACGTAAGGATTTACAGCATGCTTTTAAGTGAAGGTGGTTATATCGCTTTATTAACCCTTACGTTTGGTCATAATAAAGCTGATAGATTAAAAGAAACGTTAGAAAAATTCGGATTAAGTACGAGTTATAAATATGGTTTGGATTTGCAAGATGGAGATGAAGCTCAAAATTATTTAAGTAAACATGGTACTTGGGGTTTGGATCAGGAACTGAGTAAAGCGCATATTAAAAAAGCTAAAAATGATTCGATGACGCCTTTTGATTTTTTACGGAGATATCTTGAGGAAGATGATGAAAAGTATTTAAAATTATTCCTAGAATATGCTGAGTGTTTCAAAGGTAAGCGCAATTGCAATGGTCACAAGGTTTGAAAAAGAGATTCATATTAGAAGATAAGACAGATGAACAAGTTGCTAAAGAGAAGCTAGAAGACGCTGATTTGTTAGGTTTATTAGATTATGATATTTGGAAAAAGATTTTAAAATACGAAAATCGTTCCTACTTCTTGGATTTATGCGAGAAATATGATTTCAAGAAAGCGGTGAATATCGTGTCTAACTATAAGTTTGACAAAAATAAAAAGCCAAGTCCCCAAGAATTAGAACTTGACTTCAAACAATAGCACATTGTTATATTTTAATTCTTTTGGTGTTAGCGCACTAAAAGGATTTTTTATTGTTTTAATGGAATTATTATAACATAAAATCTGAGTCTTGTTCACGGATTTAATTGCTATTTATTAGTTTTGAGTGAATGTATTCTTTCGTAAAATGCCAATTTTTTGCTTAATTCCTCGCACTTTTCCTTTAATACCTCGCACTCCCTATTTTTGTTGTCGAACCGTTTTGATAAACGTTGGATTTCCTTTTGTAATTCTGTTGAATCGTTAAGTATTCGTGATATCCGCCCTGTTAAAGTAGTCTGTTTTACAAGTTCTTTTATCGCCATAAACTCCAACTCCTTTATGTTTTTTAAATAAAATTCTCTATGAGTTATAAGTTTCCCTTCATTTATATTTTAAAAAAATGATATAATTGTTTTAAATTAAAAATCAAAAGAGGTGCGACTTATGAGTTATAACGGTTCGGATAAAAATTTAAAAGTAAGCCCTAATTTTAATTTTATTGATGATGTAGGGAGTGCAAAACCTTTAGAGCATAACGTAGATGGACAAAAAGTAATTGTTCCAGTACGACAATATAGCAAGGAAGGCTTTGTTGAAATGAAAACTAATTCCTTTAGATCCTTGCTCGACTCTTTAAATGACAAAATAAAAAAGAACTGGGATTCATATGAGAAAGAAAAAAGACAAACGCAATTATTAAATACTAAATTACTAAACAAACAAGCGGAAATTGAAATGCTAAAAACAAGATTAAAAGCTTATGAAAAATTTGAAAACCAACAAGGAAAAGGAAGGCCAAAAGTATTAAGCGGTGAAGAATTAGCTATTGCCTATAAACATCTTAAATCTTACAAAGAAAAGACAGGTCGCTATAACTATTCGAGGACTTTTCGTTACATGCAAGAAAATTATGCATATGAAGGCTCTCACGTAACGCTGATAAATAGTTTAAGAGAAAAACATCCAGAAATACTGGATAAGCCTTCACAAATTAATACAGGGCAAAACAAACGGTCTAAACCACTATTAACTGATGAAATGTTAGAAATTGCTTATAAATATCGTATGAAAAATTCAAGAATAGCTGAAGATGGAAAGCGTAAATATCCCAATACTATGAAAATAAACGAATACTTGAAAATAAATCATGGTTACTATGGGGGAGTTGAGCAATTGAAAGAGAGATTATCAGTTAAAATTAGAGAACAAAAAGGTGTTCAGAAAATGGCCCCGGCATCGCTAGCTGTTCAAAAGTTGTTTCAAGAAAAATTGAAAGGTGACAAATGATTGGAAAATGGGTAGAAGTCGAGATAAATGGTCAAATATGCTACGAAAAGTTAAAAACAAAGAAGCCTTACCGCCAGTTATCATAAGAGCAATATGGACTCGTTATTCTTGTGGACAAACACCAGAAAAAATATATGAAAAACTAAAAGAAGAACGACAAATAAGTGCTAGTTTGGAAACTATAGAAACTTATATAGAGAAAGTAGTAAAGCCTTATTTCGATAAAAAAGAGAGTGGAGAAGCTTAATTTCTCCACTCTTTTTTACAATCAGGACATTGCCAGTTCAAGATTGTATCGCGTGTGATACTTGAAATCCCGATTTTTCGAGTAAAATGAGTGCAGCCATACCATTTTTGTGATTCTTTAGGAATCGGATCACCTTGCAAATTAGCGTTGCAATGAGGACAAAATTCTTTGCTATCGTTCATGTAATTCACCTCCTTGTTTTTCGGTGTGAGTGTTGTGTCTGAGTATAAATTTGATAAAAATAAAAAAGACAAGTTCCTCCCAAGAACTTGACTTTAAATAATAACTTGTGATTTAAGTATCTAAATTATATGTAGATTAGATTTATTCAATCCTTTTGATGCAACCAACACCGAGAGGAGTTTTTGATTTTTTTGACGGAATTATTGTACCATAAGTTTAGTTTTTTGTTCAATTCAATGTAGTTATAGTTTTGTTTTATCATAAGGTTTTAATTTTTGTCCACAGTTTAACGAAAATCAGCTCAGTTTAGCGAAGTATCAGTTCATTCTCATAAAGTATTAGCTTAGTCTCATTAAGTATCAGCTTAGTCTCATTAAGTATCAGCTTAGTCTCATTAAGTATCAGCTTAGTCTCATTAAGTATCAGCTTAGTCTCATTAAGTATCAGCTTAGTCTCATTAAGTATCAGCTTAGT